>NZ_JALNUM010000034.1:0-50310 GCF_026540795.1 Methylobacterium sp. GC_Met_2 | reverse complement strand
CGGGGGTGCCGTAATGCGGGTTGAGCCCGAGGCCCGAGAAGGCGAATTCCGACATGTTGGTCTTGGCCAGGATCACCGCCCCGGCCCGGCGCAGGCGGGCGACCACCGGGGCGTCGGAAGCGGCCGGGGGCGCCCCCGCGAGCAGGACCGAGCCGGCTTTCGTGGTCTCGCCCGCCACGTCGAACAGGTCCTTGATCGAGACGATCGCGCCGTCGAGCGGCCCGAGGGACAGCCCGTCCCGGCGGCGGGCATCGGCGGCATCCGCCGCCGCCCGGGCGGAATCCGGGTAGAGGCGGGTGAACACCGCCGGGTCCCCCGCCCCGATCCGCGCCAGACGCTCCTCGACCGTATCGCGTACGCTCATGGTCCTCACCGCGTGTTGCGCCGAACGGCGCCCGCCCTGGACTCCGTCAGGGCTTTGCCCTGACAACCCACCAAAGGGCTGAGCCCTTTGGGAACCCGGACTCCCGGGTCAACTCAGAGCGTGCCCGGATAGGCGCCGCCATCCATCAGCAGGTTCTGGCCGGTGATGAACCCGGCGCGTCCGCTGCACAGGAACGCGCAGGCCGCCCCGAACTCGTCGGGATCGCCGAAGCGGCCGGCGGGATTCTCCCGGGCCCGGGCTTCGAGGAAGGCCTCCACGCTGAGGCCGGCCTTGGCGGCGAGCGCCCCGGCGTTGCCGCGGATCCGGTCGGTGTCGAACGGGCCCGGCAGCAGGTTGTTGATCGTCACCCCGTGCCGCACGACCTGCCGGGCGAGGCCCGCCACGAAGCCGGTCAGCCCGCCGCGGGCGCCGTTCGACAGGCCGAGATGCGCGATCGGCGCCTTCACGGACGACGAGGTGATGTTGACGATCCGGCCGAACTTCCGGTCGATCATCCCGTCGACGGTCGCCTTGATGAGCGCGATCGGCGCCAGCATGTTGGCGTCGAGCGCCCGGATCCAGGCGTCCCGGTCCCAGTCGCGAAAATCGCCGGGGGGCGGGCCGCCGGCGTTGTTGACCAGGATGTCGGGCTCCGGGCAGGCGGCCAGTGCCGCGGCCCGGCCGGCCTCGGTGGCGATGTCGCCCGCCACGACCGTGACGGTGGCGCCGGTCTCCCGGCGGATCGCCTCCGCGGTCCGCTCCAGCGTCTCCGCGGTGCGGGCGGTGATCGTCACCGCGACGCCCTCCCGGGCGAGCGCCAGGGCGCAGCCCCGGCCCAGCCCCTTGCTCGCCGCGCAGACGAGCGCCCGGCGCCCGCTCAAGCCGAGATCCATCGTGAAGCCTCCCCGAGTCGGCCCCCGCGCAGGGGCATCCCCTAGATCATAGCGCGCGGCGGGTTTCGCATCATCATAGTCCGAAAGCCGGAGACCACCCTTCGGGACGATGCCCGCGCTCAGGCGCAGGCCCGGAAGCCGGACCGCTCGGCCTCCTGGCGGGCGAGGCTGAGGACGCGGCGGCGCGCCTGGCCATCGTCGATCGCCAGCCAGTGGCGCACCAGGGCCAGGAGCTCGCCGGCATCCGCGTCCAGGGATTCCGCGCCCGGGGATTGCGTGTCTGCCACCGCATCGGTGAAGAAGGCCTCGACCGGCCGATCGAGTTCGCGGGCGAGCCGCTCGAGTGTGGCGCTCCGGCGCCCCGACCGATGGGCCGCGGCGCGTTTCCGCGCGTGTCCGGCGGGCAGCGGCTGAGCCGGAGCCACGAGCGTGAACTGAGTCATGCCTCAAAACCGGCCGCGCCCCCGGAGGGTTTCGCCCCCGCGCGGCAGGGTGGCGGCAGGGTAAAGATGACCTTAACGGCTCCGGCCGCCCTCACCAGGTCCGGGGATCGCGGGGGCCGGACAGGTCGGGCAGCGTCTCCCGCTCCGGGGCGACCCATCCGGCCCAGAGCAGCGCCATTACCCCCGTGAGAAGCGGAAGCGCCGTGCTGAGGACGATGCTGAGCGTCACGGCGATCCTGCCGGCAGAGTGCGAACCGATCCGGCCACCTTGTCCCGGCAGGCGTATGCACGGCCTTAAGGCGATCGATCGCATTGCGGAGACCGGGCCCGCGGGATGCGGGACAACCCCGCCTGGCGGCGGTCCATCCCGTGCCCCGGGCGGCCGGCTTCATCAGCCTGTTACAGAGCCGTATTACCGGCGGCCCTCGCGGCTGGCGTGAGGAGGGCTCGGATGACGGCGCGTTACTGCATCGATCCGCTCGACCCGTATGCCGAGGCGCAGGTGCTCGTCACCTACCGGGAGGGCCGGCCGCTCCCCGCGCTCACGTCCGTCCTCGACGGCCAGGGCCGCGACCTGCTGCCGGACCTGTCCGAGGCCTGCATCCGGATCCTGCAGCTCGAGATCGCGGTGTATTACGGCCCCGGTGATCCCTTCGCCTGGACGCTGCATGCGGTTGACGTCGCAGCCGCTCCGGCGCTCGCGTAAGGCCCCGGCCGAGTCAGGCCAGGGCCGGTTCCTGGGTCAGGGCGCCGAACTCGCTGACCATGCATTCGTGCATGCGCCGCAGCCACGCCCGCGCCTCGGCGGTCTGGGCCTCCGCCCGCTCGACCCGCTCGGCCGCCGCGCGCACCTGAGCCTCGGCGCGCTCCGCCCGGGCCACAGCCTCGCGCAGCAGGGATTCGGCATGGAGCGCCCGATCCTCGGCGGCGCGCGCGGTCGCGTCCGCTTCCCGAACCGAGCGCTGGGCCTCCCGCATCGAATCCCGAGCGTTCGTCTGAAGGTTGCGCACCCGAGTCGCGAGGCCGCGCACGGCCGTGAGGGAGGCCGACCAGTCGTCGGGCTCAGAGGCCGACTCCGCGGCCGGAATCGGCCCGGAGAACAAAGCCACCACCCGGTCGATCGGATCGCTCCGGCCGTCAGCGGCTCCGAAGGCGGCCGGGGCGCGCGCCGCGAACGCCGCGCCGCTCATGCCGCGGCCTGGTCGGTCATATCGGAGAATTCGGACAGGATCGCTTCCTGGACGCGCCCGAGCCATTCCTCGGCGTGCCGTGCCCGCTCCTCGGCCGCGCGGGCACGGGCCTCGGCCGCTTTGGCGCGCTCTTCGGCGGCGATGACCTGCGCTTCGGCGCGCACCTGGACGTCGCGGGCCTGCATCTCCGCGATGCGGGCCCGCTCGTTGGAGGCGTTGATGTCCTCTCGGACCCGCTCCAGCACGTGCTCGATGCGCTCCTCCCGCTCCCGGGCCTGCGCCTCGACCACGCGCGCCTGTCGGGCGGCGGCCTGGACCCTGTGGATCAGACCGTCCCACTCCTGCGGCGCCGGATTCGGCGTCGGGAGTTCGACCGGATCCGGCATCGACGAGACGACCCGCAGCACGCTGCCGAGGCCGGCTTCGGCCGCGGCGCCGAGTTCCTGCTTGAGTCTCTCCGCGGGCCGGAAGCGCGGGTCGTTCAGAAGCCTCTGCAGCTCGCTCACGGACCTTATGCTCCCTACCGGCCGGATCTGATCCAACTAAACTGGTAAAAATGGTTAACGAAGGGTTAAAACAGGGGCGAGCCCGCGCGAATGTTGGCGCGTACGTGATCCTCGTGATCCTGCGCAGGGTTTCCGCACGACGCCGCGAGTTCATCCCCGGAGATGTGCATCAGCGGCCGGACAGGGATCATGATGTCGAGGGCGACCGGCGGGACGACGATCTCGGGGCGCAGGCAGCGGTCGGCGTGGATCGGGCCGGTCAGCGCGGTGGCCGCCCCGGAGCCCGTCAGCGCCACCGCTCCTTCATGCAGGCGAGGACATAGACGGTGCGCATGCAGCGCTCCTTGTCGTCCTGCGAATGGGCGTTGCCCATGCAGGCATCCATGCCGGTCGTCAGCAGTAGGCGATCGATGTCGTTCTTGGATTCGCAGGTGAAGATCGGCTGGAAGCCCTCGAACCGGCTGACCTGCCAGAAGATCGCGACGAACAGCAGCAGGCAGAAGGCGCAGACGAGCAATCGGCTATCGTAGAACCAGTGCCTGCGCTCGCCGGTCATGACGGCCCTACGAACCTTCAGCTGCGGCTCGTTGAACCCGTGTCAGGCTCGCCGAGCCTGAGACCAATGCGCCGCGGCCGGATGACCGTCTGGCGAATGGTGGAGACGACAGGGATCGAACCTGTGACCTTTCCCATGTCAAGGGAATGCACTACCGCTGTGCTACGTCTCCTTACCGACCGCGATCAGATTCACCGAACCTGGAAGCCATCGAGAAAGCCCGGACTTCTCGGCTGCTCATGAGGAGTGCCGACACCCCTGTCAAGGGAGTGCCCTCCCGCTGAGCGACGCGCCCGGGCCGGAGCCGTGTGGGCTCCGGTGGGCGGGGCCTATAGCCCCTGCCCGGCTGGGGCGCAAGCGGAACCTGTCTTTTGGAAGACGCCGCGCACGGCCGGTCCGTGCGAGGTGCACGGGCTCGGCAAAATGCGCTATGGGCCTGCCGCCCGGCATCCGGCCGCGCCGCAGGGCGCCGGCCCGCCGCCTCATGCTTCGAGACATGAACTGCATCTTCGACCACGATCGGGGTGATTCGACCCGCGAACTCGGATCCGCGGGGGCCGGGATCGTCGCTGCCGCCGACGAGAGTCAGCGCTGATGGCCTCCGCATCGGGCCCCGAGCTGCCCACCTCGCGTCTGCCGCCCGCGCAGATCACGGGATTCGGACGTAAGCCCCGCCCCCTGTCGGCGCGGGTGGCGGCGGACGGCTTGCGCGTGGCGCTGCCGGGGCTCGCGGGACGCTGGGTCGAGATCATCCTGGCGAACGATCCGGCCGAGGGCCGCGACACCGTCCCGGATATCAGCTTCGTCGGTGCTGACGGGCGCCCGGGCTCGCTCCTGCCGCAGGAGGCGCGGGGCGGGGGCGCCTTCGCGTGGATCGGCCGCCTGCCCGAGGACGTCGTCGAACTCCGCGTCGCCGACCCGTCAGGACGGGTGCCGGCCCGGCTGCGCCGGATCGCCCTGCGCCGCCTCGCCCGGCCGATCCTGGCCGGGCGAGGCCTCCTGCGCGAGCCGGGCCTGACCGCGCAGGCCCTGTACTGGCGCGTTCTCGGCAAGAAGGTCCGGGCCCGGGGCTTCCTCGGCCGGGCCCTGCGCCACCGGCGGGTGACCGGCTACGAGGCGTGGCTCGGCACCCACACCCTGCGCCGGCCCGAGCGTGACGGGATCGCCTCCGAGATCGCCGCCTGGGCCGACCCGCCGCTGATCTCCGTGCTGATGCCGGTCCACGACCCCGATCCGAAGGTGCTCAGGGCCGCCCTCGCCTCGCTCGCCGCGCAGCTCTACCCGCACTGGGAACTCTGCGTCGTCGACGATGCCTCGACGCGCCCCGCGATCCCAAAAATCCTGGCCCGGGCGGCCGAGACCGACCCCCGCATCCGCGTCCTGACCCGGGCCGAGAACGGCCACATCGCCCGGGCGACCAACGACGCGCTGGGCCTCGCCCGGGGCGTGGTCTGCGCCTTCATGGACCACGACGACGTGCTCACCGTGGACGCGTTCTACGAGGTTGCCCGGGCGTTGCGTCGCGACCCGGACCTCGTGTTGATCTACAGCGACGAGGACAAGATCGATGGGCGCGGCCGCCGCTTCGACCCGCATTTCAAGGCGGGCTTCGACCGCGAGCTGCTCTACGCGCAGAACTACATCAACCATCTTACGGTGGTGCAGACCGAAGCCTTGCGCGCCGTCGGCGGCCTGCGCCCCGGCTTCGAGGGCAGTCAGGACCACGACCTGTTGCTCCGGCTGACCGACGGCCTCGACCCCGCCCGCATCCGCCACATCCCGCGGGTGCTCTACCATTGGCGCGCCGCGCAAGGGTCCGGCACCTTCTCGGACCGGTCGCTCGCCCGGGCCGAGGCCGCGCGCCTGCGCGCCCTCGAAGAGGTCGTGGCGCCCTTCGGCGGGCGGGTCGAGCGCGGGCCCGGCGGCTTCAACCGCCTGATCCGGCCCCTGCCGGCGCCGCCGCCCCGGGTCTCGGCGATCATCCCGACCCGGGACCGCGCCGAGATCCTGTCTGTGACCCTCGACGGATTGCTGACCGCGACCGATTACCCCGACATCGAGGTGATCATCCTCGACAACGACAGCCGCGAGCCCGAGACCGCTTCCCTGTTCGCCCGCTACCGCGACGATCCGCGGGTGCGCGTCGTACCGGTGCCGGGGGCCTTCAATTTCTCCGATCTCTCCAACCGGGGTGCGGCGGCCGCGACCGGGCCGGTGCTGCTGTTCCTCAACAACGACATCGAGGTGCTGGAGCCGGACTGGCTCACCGAGATGGTCCGCCACGCGGTCCGGCCGGAGATCGGCGCGGTCGGGGCGAAGCTCCTCTATCCGGACCGGACCATCCAGCACGGCGGCATCGTGCTGGGGATCGGGGGCGTGGCCGGTCACAGCCATCTCGGCGTGCCGGACGCGGATCCGGGCTACTTCTGCCGCATGGTGATCGCCCACGAGGTCTCGGCCGTGACGGGGGCCTGTCTCGCCATGCGGGCCGACGTGTTCAGGCAGGTCGGCGGCTTCGACGCAGCCGCCCTGAAGGTCGCCTTCAACGACGTCGACCTCTGCCTGAAGATCCGCCGGGCCGGCTACCGGATCGTCTGGACGCCCTTCGCCCGTTTGATTCACCACGAGTCGAAGAGCCGCGGGGCCGAAGACACGCCCGAGAAGCAGAAGCGGTTCGAGGGCGAGGTGCTCACCATGCTCGACCGCTGGGGCCCGGAGCTGCGCGCCGACCCGTACTACAACATCAACCTGTCACGGAATTCCGCGCACTACCGCGTCTGAGCGGCCGCCCCGACTCGATGGGCGCGTACGGTGCCATGCATGCGTCAGTGGGTGAACTTGCGTCCGAAGCCGGTTGCGATACCTCTGGACATGCCGCAAGAGGCGGTTCCGGCCATGGCGCTCAAACGAGCGCGCGGCGAGGGTGACAATCAGAGATGAGTGCGAATTCCCCGACGGTCACGGGCCTCGAGCGCGACGCCCAGCAGGCAATGGGTGACCACAAGGTCCACCCGAACGAGATCGCCATCGGCGTGGTGATCGGCCGCGCGTCGGAATACTTTGACTTCTTCGTGTTCGGCATCGCCTGCGTGCTGGTCTTCCCGAAGGTGTTCTTCCCCTTCGTCGATCCGCTCAAGGGCACGCTCTACGCCTTCGCGATCTTCGCCCTCGCCTTCATCGCCCGCCCGATCGGCACCGTGCTGTTCATGGCGATCGACCGGCGCCACGGCCGCAGCGTGAAGCTGACCACGGCCCTGTTCCTGCTCGGCGGCTCGACGGCCGCGGTGAGCTTCCTGCCGCGCTACGACAGCATCGGGATCTCGGCGGTCTACATCCTCGCCGGTCTGCGGATCCTGCAGGGCCTCGCGCTGGGCGGTGCCTGGGACGGATTGGCCTCGCTGCTCGCGATGAACGCGCCGCGCGAGCGCCGCGGCTGGTACGCGATGATCCCGCAACTCGGCGCGCCGCTCGGCTTCATGGTGGCGAGCGCCCTGTTCGCGTTCTTCCTGGTCAACCTCGACGAGGCCGACTTCATCGACTGGGGCTGGCGCTTCCCGTTCTACTGCGCCTTCACGATCAACGTGGTCGCCCTGTTCGCCCGGCTGCGCCTCGTGGCGACCGACGAATTCGCCCGGATGATGGACCTCGACCGGCTGCGCCCGGTCCCGGCGCTGGAGCTGTTCCGGCACCATGCGGGCGACGTGGTCCGCGGCGCCTTCGTGCCGCTGGCTGCCTTCGCGCTGTTCCACTTGGTGACGATCTTCCCGATCGCGTGGCTGGCGCTGATGAACACAAATACCCGCTCGCCGGGCGAGTTCCTGATCGTGCAGTTCTCCGGGGCCATCGTGTGCGCCGGCGCGGTTGCCGCTTCCGGGTTGATCGCGGACCAGATCGGCCGCCGCAACAGCCTGATCATGAGCAGCTCGCTGATCGGCTTCTTCGCCCTCGGCAGCATCATCGCGCCGCTCCTGTTCGGTGAGAGCGCCATCGGCCAGACGATCTACGTCACAATCGGCTTCATGCTGCTCGGCCTGGCCTATGGCCAGACCGCGGGTGCGGTGAGCGCCCGCCTCGGCAATCACTACCGCTACACCGGTGCCGCGCTGACCTCGGACTTCGCGTGGCTGCTCGGTGCGGGCTTCGCCCCGCTCGTGGCGCTGTTCCTGTCGCAGCGCTACGGGCTGGCGATGATCGGGGTCTACCTCCTCTCGGGGGCGGTCTGCAGCCTCGTGGCGCTGTTCTTCGATCGCTCGGAAATGCGCCAGATGTAGCCGGTCCGGCCCCGCGGCTCCGGCCGCGCGGCCCCGATGGCTGACAGGAATGCCGCCTCGCGCGGTACGGCTGGAGCGCCGCGTGAGCGGCATATGGGACGCGCCGCGTGAGCGGCTTGGCAGAAGCGCCGCGCAAGCGGCATGGGATAACGAGACGCGTGCTGTGACCTCTACGACCCATCGAGCGGACAGGATCGACATCGTGCGAGCCCGGATCGGCCGTGGGCGGCGCCTCCTGCCGCTCCTTGCCCTACCTCTCCTGACCCTTCTGGGCGGCTGCAACATGGTCGTCCTGCACCCGGCCGGCTACGTGGCCGAGCAGCAGCGCAACCTCGTGCTGGCTGCCACCGGGCTGATGCTCCTGATCATCGTACCGGTGATCGCCTTCACACTGATCTTCGCGTGGCGCTACCGCGCTACCAACGAGGATGCGGTCTACGATCCCGAATGGCACCACTCGACCCAGCTCGAGGTGCTGATCTGGACGGCGCCGCTGATGATCATCATCGCGCTGGGCGCGCTCACCTGGATCGGGACCCACACCCTCGATCCGTTCCGGCCGCTGAGCAAGCTCGACGCCAAGCGCGACGTCCCGGCGGGCACGCAGCCGCTGGAGATCGAGGCGGTGGCGATGGATTGGAAGTGGCTGTTCCTCTACCCGCAATACGGGATCGCCACGGTCAACGAGGTCGCGGCGCCGGTCGATCGGCCGATCCGCTTCAAGATCACCGCCACCGACGTGATGAACACGTTCTACGTGCCGACGCTCGCCGGCATGGTCTACGCGATGCCGGGGATGCAGACCCAGCTCCACGCGGTGATCAACCGCGAGGGCGCCTGGGAGGGCCGTTCGGCCCATTACAGTGGCGCCGGCTTCTCCAACATGTTCTTCAAGTTCCACGGCAAGACCAACGACGGCTTCGACCAGTGGGTCGCCCAGACGAAGGCCAAGGGCGGCGAGCTGACCCAGGAGGCCTATCTGAAGCTTGAGGAGCCGAGCGAGGCCGAGCCGGCGCGCTACTACAAGTCCTACATGCAGGGCCTCTACGACCGGATCATCGGCATGTGCCCCCGGCCCGATCAGATGTGCGTCGGCGAGATGACCAAGATCGACGCCAGGGGTGGCGCGTCCGGCGAGGAGGCCGAGGCCAACTACAAGCGGCTGCAATACGATAACCGCTTAGCCGAGCGCGGTGTCGAGGCGCCGGGTGCGACGGCGCCGGCCTCCGAGACCGGCCCGCACGGCCAGACGCAGCCTCAGGGCATGAAGCCGCGGCCCGACATGGGCAACCCCGATGTCCGGGGTCAGAAGGCGCCCGACAGCCAGGGCAAAGGCTCCGGCGAGGGCCAGAGCGAGGGCGGACAGATCGCCCCCAAGCAGCTCAACCAATGATTCGACTGAACCCGTGATGCAACTCGAACCGAAGATGCCGCTCCCGTCGCGAGCGGACCCCACACACGAGACCGGCGGTCGCCGTCGAACCCACTGAACGGGCCGATCCCATGTTCGCAAACCTCGATCTACAGCAACTGCTCTTCGGACGATTTACGATCGAGCAGATCCCCTATCACGAGCCGATTCTGCAGGCGACGTTCGCGGGCGTCGCCGTGGTCGGCCTCGCCGTGCTCGGCGTCATCACCTACTACCGCTTCTGGGGACCGATGTGGCGTGACTGGATCACGTCGATCGACCACAAGAAGATCGGCATCATGTACTGCATCTTCGCGGCGGTCATGCTGCTGCGCGGCTTTGCCGACGCGATGCTGATGCGCTCGCAGCAGGCGGTGGCGTTCGGTGACGAGCAGGGCTTCCTGCCGCCGCACCATTACGACCAGATCTTTACCGCCCACGGCATGATCATGATCTTCTTCGTGGCGATGCCGTTCGTCACCGGGATGATGAACTTCGCCGTGCCGTTGCAGATCGGCGCCCGCGACGTCGCCTTCCCGTTCCTCAACAACTTCAGCTTCTGGATGACGGTCGCCGGCGGCATGCTGGTAATGGTCTCGCTGTTCGTGGGTGAGTTCTCCCGCGCCACGTGGCTCGCTTATCCGCCGCTCTCCGGGGCGGCGATGAGCCCCGGCGTCGGCGTCGACTACTACATCTGGGCGCTGCAGATCGCCGGTATCGGGACCTTGCTGTCGGGCATCAACCTGATCGCCACCATCGTGAAGATGCGGGCGCCCGGCATGACCATGATGAAGCTGCCGATCTTCGTCTGGTCGTCGCTGTGCACCAACATTCTGATCGTGGCCGCCTTCCCGATCCTCACGGCCGTTCTCGCGATGCTGTCGCTCGATCGCTACGTCGGCACGCACTTCTTCACGAACGACCTTGGCGGCAACGCCATGCTGTACTTCAACCTGATCTGGATCTGGGGCCACCCGGAGGTCTACATCCTGATCCTGCCGGCGTTCGGGATCTTCTCGGAGATCACCTCGACCTTCTGCGGCAAGCGTCTGTTCGGCTACACCTCGATGGTCTACGCGCTGGTGGTGATCACCATCCTCGCCTACCTCGTGTGGCTGCACCACTTCTTCACGATGGGCTCGGGTGCGGACGTGAACTCGTTCTTCGGGATCACGACTATGATCATCTCGATCCCGACCGGGGCGAAAATCTTCAACTGGATGTTCACGATGTACCGCGGCCGGATCCGGTTCGAGGTGCCGATGCTCTGGGTGGTGGCGTTCATCGTCACCTTCGTGATCGGCGGCATGACCGGCGTGCTGCTGGCGGTGCCCCCGGCCGACTTCGTGCTGCACAACTCGCTGTTCCTGATCGCGCACTTCCACAACGTGATCATCGGTGGCGTGCTGTTCGGCATGTTCGCCGGCGTGACCTTCTGGTTCCCCAAGGCCTTCGGGTTCAAGCTCGACGAGTTCTGGGGCAAGGTCGCCCTCGTGTTCTGGGTGACCGGGTTCTACGTCGCCTTCATGCCGCTCTACGTGCTCGGCCTGATGGGCGTGACCCGGCGCATGCAGCACTTCGACGACCCGTCGCTGCAGATCTGGTTCGTGATCGCCGCCATCGGCGCGGTGCTGATCGCGTGCGGTATCGCCTCGCAGGTCGTGATGTTCGTGGTCTCGATCCGCAACCGCGACAAGCTGCGGGACCTGACGGGCGATCCGTGGGGCGGCCGGACGCTTGAGTGGTCCACCTCCTCGCCGCCGCCGGACTACAACTTCGCGTTCACGCCCGTCGTCCACGATTCGGACGCGTGGTGGGACATGAAGAACCGCGGCTTCGCCCGCCCGATGACGGGCTACAAGCCGATCCACATGCCCAAGAACACCGCGGCCGGCGCGATTCTGGCGGGTCTGAACTTCGTCTTCGGCATCGCGATGATCTGGTACGTCTGGTGGCTGGCGGCGCTCAGCTTCGTGGCGATCTTCGTCGTCGCGATTGCCCACACCTTCAATTACAATCGCGACTACTACATCCCCGCCGACACCGTCAGCCGGACGGAAGGTCAGCGGACGCGTGAGCTGGAGATGGCGTGATCCCATGATGCACGCGGAGACTGCACCCCCCGGCGCCGCGGCGCCGGTGTTCTACCAGACCGACGAGGAGGGCCATCATTCCGAGGGCTCGACCATGCTCGGGTTCTGGCTCTACTTGATGAGCGACTGCCTCATCTTCGCGACCCTGTTCGCGACCTACGGGGTGCTCGGGCGCAGCTACGCGGCCGGCCCCACCCCGAAGGAGCTGTTCGACCTGCCGGGCATCGCGGTGAACACCGCCATGCTGCTGTTCTCGTCCATCACCTACGGCTTCGCCATGCTGGAGATGGACCGGGACCGGGTGAAGCAGACGCAGATCTGGCTCGCCGTCACCGGCCTGTTCGGCGCAGCCTTCGTAGCGCTGGAGATCCGGGAGTTCGTCCACCTGTTCCACGAGGGCGCGCCGCCCTGGCGCAGCGCGTTCCTGTCGTCGTTCTACACCCTGGTGTCGACCCACGGCCTGCACGTATCCATGGGCATCCTGTGGCTGATCGTGCTGATGGTGCAGGTCGGCAAGCGCGGCTTGATCGTCGAGAACAAGCGGCGGCTGATGTGCCTGTCGATGTTCTGGCACTTCCTTGACCTTATCTGGATCGGCGTCTTCACCGTCGTCTACCTGATGGGAGTGCTCGAATGAGCGCCGACGCACGCCACCTCACCGGTCACGGTCAGGACACGCACGATTCCCACGCCCACAGCTCGGGCGGGCACGGGACCGTCCAGAGCTACATGACCGGCTTCGTCCTGTCGGTGATCCTGACGGTGATCCCGTTCTGGCTGGTGATGGGCAATGTGCTCGACAACAGCCTCGTCACTACCTTGGTGATCCTGGCGCTGGGCGGCGTCCAGATGGTTGTGCACGTTGTCTACTTCCTGCACATGAACACGAAGTCGGAGGGCGGCTGGACCTTTCTGGCGCTGATCTTCACCATCATGGTGGTGGTGATCATGCTGGCTGGCTCGGTGTGGGTGATGTACCACCTCAATCACAACATGATGCCGATGGACGCCCACGACGTCATGAACAACGCCCGCTGAGCGGGCGCGCGACAGTGGACCCGTCGGGGTCGGCGGGGGGCTCCGGTGCGGACCCCTCCCCGGCCCCGTTGTCGTTGGGGCGACGCATCGTGTTCGGGGCCGCCGCGGCGCTCGTATTCGTAGTGCTCGTCGGGCTGGGCACCTGGCAGGTTCAGCGCCGGGCCTGGAAGCTCGACCTGATCGCCCGGGTGGATGCCCGGGTCCACGCGCCGGCGATGCCGGCCCCCGGCCCCGCCGAATGGCCGCGGATCGGCCCCGACGACGCCTACCGGCACGTCACGGTCTCGGGCACCTTCCTGCACGATCGCGAGACCCTGGTTCAGGCGGTGACCGAGCGCGGCGGCGGTTTCTGGGTGCTGACGCCGCTGCGCCGCTCCGACGGCAGCCGCGTGCTGATCAATCGCGGCTTCGTGCCCGGCGACCGCCGGGATCCGGCGACCCGGGCGGCCGGTCAGGTGGCAGGCGAGACCACGGTGACCGGTCTTTTGCGGGTGACCGAGCCGAAGGGCGCGTTCCTGCGCTCCAACGCTCCGAAGGACGACCGCTGGTATTCCCGCGACGTCGCGTCCATCGCAGCGGCCCGGGGACTCTCCGATGTCGCCCCCTACTTCGTGGATGCCGACGCGACGCCCAATCCCGGCGGCCTGCCGGTGGGCGGGCTGACGGTGATCGCCTTTCCCAACAGCCACTTGGTCTACGCGCTCACGTGGTACGGGATGGCGCTGATGCTGGCGGGGGCGATGGTCTACCTGCTGCGGAGCGGGCGCAGGGACAAACAGGTTTCCAAAGGGCGTGAGCCCTTTGGCGGGTGATCAGGGCGGAGCCCTGATGTCTGTGGGACTCCGCGCCGCCGCAGGGCTCTGCCCTGCACCCGCAAAAGGTCGAGACCTTTTGAATCCGGACGAGAGGCACGGTGCGGGATCGACCTGAGGGGAGTAGCCCGCTCCGAGCACGTCCCTATAATGGCATGACAAACGCCATAACGAGTCAACGCCATGACCTCCCGCATCCCGAACTTCGCCGACATCCCGCTCGCCGGCGAATCGCTCGCGGTCGCGGCGCCTGTGCTCGGCGAGCCCTGGATGACGCCGGAGGGCATTCCGGTGAAGGGCCATTACGGGCCTGAGGACCGGGCGGGCATCGAGTTCCTCGACACCTATCCCGGCCTCGCACCGTTCCTGCGCGGCCCCTACCCGACCATGTACGTCACCCAGCCCTGGACGATCCGGCAATATGCCGGCTTCTCCACGGCCGAGGATTCGAACGCCTTCTACCGGCGCAACCTCGCGGCCGGGCAGAAGGGCCTGTCGGTGGCCTTCGACCTCGCCACGCACCGGGGCTACGATTCCGACCATCCCCGCGTCTCGGGCGATGTCGGCATGGCGGGCGTGGCGATCGACTCGATCTACGACATGCGCACGCTGTTCTCAGGGATTCCCCTCGACGAGATGACCGTGTCGATGACGATGAACGGCGCGGTGCTGCCGATCCTCGCCCTCTACATCGTCGCCGCCGAGGAGCAGGGCGTGCCGCCGCAGAAACTCGCCGGCACCATTCAAAACGATATTCTCAAGGAATTCATGGTCCGCAACACCTACATCTATCCCCCCAAGGGATCGATGCGGATCATCTCGGATATTTTTGCGTATACCTCGAAAAATATGCCGAAGTTCAACTCGATCTCGATCTCCGGCTACCACATGCAGGAGGCCGGCGCGACGAACGACCTGGAACTCGCCTACACGCTCGCCGACGGCGTCGAGTACATCAAGGCGGGGCTGGCGGCCGGGCTGACGATCGACCAGTTCGCCCCGCGCCTGTCGTTCTTCTGGGCGATCTCGACCAACTTCTTCATGGAGATCGCCAAGATGCGGGCCGCGCGCCTGATCTGGGCGAAGCTCGTGAAGGGGTTCGATCCCAAATCGGAGAAATCGCTGGCGCTGCGCACCCACTCGCAGACATCCGGCTGGTCGCTCACCGCGCAGGACGTGTTCAACAACGTCACCCGCACGAACATCGAGGCGATGGCGGCGACGCAGGGCGGCACCCAGTCGCTCCACACCAACGCGCTCGACGAGGCGCTGGCCCTGCCCACCGACTTCTCGGCCCGGATCGCCCGCAACACCCAGCTGTTCCTGCAGCAGGAGAGCGGCACCAGCCGGATCGTCGATCCCTGGGGCGGCTCTTACTACGTCGAGAAGCTCACCGCCGACATGGTCGCCCGGGCCTGGGAGCATATGCGCGAGGTCGACGGGCTCGGCGGCATGGCCAAGGCGATCGAGGCCGGCATCCCCAAGCTGCGGATCGAGGAGGCTGCGGCCCGCGCCCAGGCGCGGATCGATTCCGGCCGCCAGACCATCGTCGGCATCAACAAGTTCCGGGCCGACGACGACATGGCCATCGACCTGCTGCGGGTCGACAACGGCAATGTCCGCCGGCTGCAGATCGACAAGCTCCAGCGCCTGCGCGCCGAGCGCGACGAGGCCGCGGTCACGGCTCGGCTCGATGCGCTGACCCGGGCCGCGGACGGCGCCGGCAACCTGCTGGAACTCGCCGTCGAGGCCGCCCGCGCCAAGGCGACGGTGGGCGAGATTTCCGAGGCCTTGGAGAAGGCCTGGGGCCGGCACCGCGCCGAGATCCGCTCGATCTCCGGCGTCTACAAGCGCGAGGTGGGGGGCATGTCGCCTGTGGTCGAGGAAGTCCGGGCGCTTGTCGAGGCGTTCGAGGAGAATGACGGCCGCCGGCCGCGCATCCTGGTCGCCAAGATGGGCCAGGACGGGCACGACCGCGGCCAGAAGGTGATCGCCTCGGCCTTCGCCGATCTCGGCTTCGACGTGGATATCGGGCCGCTCTTCGCCACGCCGGCCGAGGCCGCCCGGCAGGCAGTGGAGAACGACGTCCACATCGTCGGCGTCTCGTCGCTGGCGGCCGGTCACCTGACCCTGGTGCCGGAATTGAAGGCAGCGCTCACCGAGCAGGGCCGGGACGACGTGATGATCGCCATCGGCGGCGTCATCCCGCCGGGCGACTACGCGGCGCTGACGGAGGCCGGCGCGGCGGCGATCTTCCCGCCCGGCACGGTGATCGCCGAGGCGGCGGTCAAGCTGATCCGGGCGCTGAACGAGCGGCTGGGGTATGAGGCCCGGCAGGCGGCTGAGTAGGGCGAGCCTCCCGCGGCGGCCGGGCTGGTCGCCGCGTCTGTGATCCTGCGATGTCGGAGCACCGCCGAAGCCTCGAAGGAGGCCTCCGGCCCGCCTCAGTTCAGCGCCTGCGGATCCGCCTCCGTGAGGAAGGCCCCGACGGCGTGGAGGAACTGCACGCGGTTCTTCTCCATCATCACCGTGTGGGTGCCCTCCCCCAGCTCGACGAAGCGCTTGTAGGGGGCGTGCGTCAGCTTGGTGAAGTATTCCTGCGCTTGGTAGCTCGGCAGATCGGCGTCCCACTCGGCGTGGATGATCAGCACCGGCACGCGGATCTCGCCCGGGTCGTAGAGCGGCTTGCCGGCCTGCCAGTATTCCTTCGAGTCGGCCACGACGCCGTTCGGCGCCCGCAGAACGGGCGGTGACTGCTTGGCGCCCGCCGCATCCGTCGCGAAGGTCGCGTCGGCCCATTGGTCGAACCAGCCCGGTGGGATCAGCGCGGCGGCCTTGTCCTCTGGTACGCCCGTCAGCCAGCGCGCCTTGGCGCTGTCCCGGCTGACGCTGCGGTAGGCGCCGAGCGGCCCGCTGCCGCCGATCAGGGCCGGCGTGCGCGCCAGCCATTGCGGCGCGTAGAGGACGAGCCGGTTGACCTTGTCGTTGTGGGTGCTGGTGTAGAGCCCCATGGTGGAGGTGCCCCAGGACCAGCCCATCAGGTCGATCTTCTCGACCCCGCGCCGCTTCAGGATGAAGTCGACCACCTGCCCCACCACCTTGGCTGCATCGGGCGTGCGCATGAAGGGTGCGTTGTCGGAGGCCGGCGCGTCCATGACCTTGGGGCGGCCGGATAGTCCGTAGCCCGGCAGGTCCACGAGGTAGACGTCGAAACCCAGGCCCGCGACGTAATCCATCGCCGACATCCCGCCGAGCGGCAGGTCGAAGGCGGTGGAAGCCGGGTAGGTCGCACCGTGGACGTAGAGCAGAATCCGGTCGCCCGGGAACCGGTCAATCCCGGCGGGTCGCTTGTTGCGCACGTAGATGTCGATGCCGGCCTCGCTCCAGGGCAGGCGGAATTCTTCGGTTTCCAGCGGGTTCGCCGGGGCCGCCGCCGCCGGAAGGGCCGCGCCCGCCGCGACGGCGGCCAGGGCCCCGATCAGGTGACGCCGCGGAAGGCCCTGGGGAAGCCCCTGGGGAAGGCCTTGGGCCGGCTGCGATGCGTTGCGATACCGTCGCATCCGCGGTGATCTGTCCGACATGGCGTTCTCCCACCCGCCTTCGCGGCGGCTTCCGGGACTTGAGCCGGTCGCACGGGCCCGGCGCAATATTCCGCGGCGCGCTCCATTGGACAGCGGGCCGGTTCCGTCTCCCGAAACGTTTTGAAAAAGCCCCCGCTGCGCGCTCCGCCCTGGTGACGCCGCGGCTTGGGACGGGCATTGAAGCGCAGGATCCCGGGAGACGCCCGCTCATGACGACCCCGACCACCGTTGCCACCACGCCCTTCCCCGACCAGAAGCCGGGCACCTCCGGCCTGCGCAAGAAGGTGCCGGTGTTCCGGCAGCCGAACTACGTCGAGAACTTCGTCCAGGCGATCTTTGACACCCTGCCCGACAAGGCGGGCGCCACCCTGGTGCTCGGCGGCGACGGGCGGTTCCTCAACCGCGAGGTGGTGCAGAAGACGCTGCGGCTCGCCGCCGGCAACGGGTTCGGCCGGGTGCTGGTCGGGCGCGGCGGCCTGCTCTCGACGCCGGCCGCCTCCTGCGTGATCCGGAAGGCCCAGGCGCTCGGCGGGATCATCCTCTCGGCGAGCCACAACCCGGGCGGGCCGGAGGGCGATTTCGGCATCAAGTTCAACGCCGCCAACGGGGGGCCGGCGCCGGAATCCCTCACCAACGCGATCTTCGAGCGGGCCAAGGCGCTGACCGAATACCGCCTCGTCGAGGCCCCGGATCTCGACCTCGACACGCTCAGCGACACCCGCCTCGGCGGCATGACGGTGACGGTGATCGACCCGGTGGCCGATTACGCCGCGCTGATGCGCACGCTCATCGACTTCGACGCGGTCTCGCGCCTGTTCGCCTCGGGCTTCCGCATGCGCTTCGATGCCATGAGCGCGGTGACCGGCCCCTACGCGACCGCGATCCTCGAAGGGATGCTCGGCGCGCCGAAAGGCACGGTGGTCAATGCCACTCCGAAAGAAGATTTCGGCGGCCACCATCCGGATCCGAACCCGGTCCATTGCCACGACCTGTTCGACCTGATGCAGGGGCCGGACGCGCCGGATTTCGGCGCCGCCTCGGATGGCGACGGGGACCGCAACATGATCGTGGCCCCGGGCCTGTTCGTGACCCCGAGCGACAGCCTCGCGCTGCTCGCCGCCCATGCCCACCGGGCGCCGGGCTATGCCGGGGGCCTCGCGGGCGTCGCGCGCTCCATGCCCACGAGCCGCGCTGCAGACCGGGTCGCGGCCGCCCTCGGCATCAAGGCCTACGAGACCCCCACCGGCTGGAAGTTTTTTGGCAATCTGCTGGATGCGGGCCTCATCACCCTGTGCGGCGAGGAGAGCGCCGGCACCGGCTCGAACCACGTGCGCGAGAAGGACGGGCTCTGGGCGGTGCTGCTCTGGCTCAACATCCTGGCCGCCACGGGCGAGCGCGCCGACGCGCTGGTGCGAGCCCATTGGCAGACCTACGGGCGCGACTATTACGCCCGCCACGACTACGAGGAGGTGGATTCGGACGCCGCCAACGGCCTGATGGACGCCCTGCGCCAGAAGCTCGCCGGGTTGCCGGGCACGCGGATCGGCGATCTCACGGTGTCGACCGCCGACGAGTTCGCCTACCGCGATCCGGTGGACGGCTCGCTGACCGAGCGCCAGGGCATCCGGATCGGCTTTGCCGAGGATGCGCGCGCCGTATTCCGGCTCTCGGGCACCGGCACCGCCGGGGCGACGCTGCGGGTCTATCTGGAGCGCTACGAGAACGCACCGGACCGGCTCGACCTCCCCGTGGCCGAGGTGCTCGCCTCTGTTGTGGCGGCGGCCCGCACGCTCGCCGAGATCGCACCGCGTACCGGCCGGCCTGAGCCGAGCGTGGTGACCTAAAACGGGGTTTCCACAGGGAGAGCCTTTTGGCGGGGTTCGGGGGCGGAGCCCCCGAGATCGGGCGAAGCCCGGCACCAGGGCTCTGCCCTGGACCCGCAAAAGGTCGAAGGCCTTTTGAAACCGGGACTTTCTGCCGACGCGCCTGACCCGCCAGCCCACCCGCTGACGGGCCGGCGATGGTGCCGCGGAACGACGGCATCGTCCATCAGGGCGCACCCGCACGATCGCCCGAGGGGGCATCGCCCAGCACCTTCACCATATGCACGGTGATGTCGTCGTCCCGGGTCCGGCCCGGGCCGGCATAGGGCTCCTCCCGCTCCACCCGGTAGCCGAGCGCGCCGTAGAGGCGCAGGTTCGCAACGTATTTCTTGTTGGTGTAGAGGCGCAGCTGCGCCAGCCCCGCCTCTCCGGCAATCCCCTCGGCGAGGCCGAGCAGCCGGGTGCCGAGGCCCCGCCCCTGGAAGGCCGGATGCACCGCCACGTTGACGATCAGCAGGTGGTCGGTCTCGACCTCGGTCTCGATCAGCGCGGCGAGGTCCGCGTCGGCCCGCAGCAGATCGAACCGGTGGGTCCGCACGGCCTCGGCGTAGTCCGCCTGCATCGGTGTCG
Organism: Methylobacterium sp. GC_Met_2; assembly: GCF_026540795.1. NCBI lineage: Bacteria > Pseudomonadati > Pseudomonadota > Alphaproteobacteria > Hyphomicrobiales > Methylobacteriaceae > Methylobacterium > Methylobacterium sp. GC_Met_2. The sequence goes on along the minus strand of NZ_JALNUM010000034.1, from coordinate 30,699 downwards.
GCAGGCGCCCGATCACCGGGATCCACTTGGTGTAGGCTGCCTCGACCAGCGCGCGGATCGCCTCCGCGTCCGCCGGATCCCCGCGCCGGATCGCAATCGTCTCGTCCACCAAGCGACCTCCTGTGGTTGACCGCGGCGCCCCCGTCCCTTAAGACGCAGCCCGTCGATGGGGCTCCGCACGGGGCCCCTTGGCGTTTTCATGCGCACCCGTGGGCGGGATCCTCCCGCCCTGTCGTCCCCGACATCCTGTCCGGGAAAAGGAGGGCGCGTTCCTCAATCTCGGTCACGAGAGGACGCGAAACATGTCGAAGCGGATTCAGGCGAAGCACAAGCTCGACCGCCGCATGGGCCAGAACATCTGGGGCCGCCCGAAGAGCCCCGTCAACCGCCGTGAGTACGGCCCCGGTCAGCACGGCCAGCGCCGTAAGGGCAAGATGAGCGACTTCGGCACGCAGCTGCGCGCCAAGCAGAAGCTCAAGGGCTATTACGGCAACATCACCGAGAAGCAGTTCCGCCGCTACTACGCCGAGGCGATCCGCCAGCGTGGCGATTCCGGCGAGAACCTCGTGGGCCTGCTCGAGCGCCGCCTCGACGCCGTGGTCTACCGGTCGAAATTCGTCGCGACCCCGTTCGCCGCGCGCCAGTTCGTCAACCACGGCCACGTCAAGGTCAACGGCGTGCGTGTCAACATCCCGAGCTACCAGGTGAAGGCCGGTGATCTCATCGAGGTCAAGGAGTCGTCCCGTCAGCTCGAGATCGTCATCGTGGCGACCCAGCTCCCCGAGCGCGACGTGCCGGACTACATCGAGGCTGATCACGCCAAGATGACCGCCCGCGTCACTCGCATCCCCACCCTGTCGGAGGTGCCCTACCCGGTGCAGATGGAGCCGAACCTCGTCATCGAGTTCTACTCCCGCTAAAATTCGACCGGACACGGTCTCGACGGAGGGGCTGCCCATCGGGCGGCCCCTTCGCGTTTCTGCTGTCACGTCCCTGAACGGTGGCTCGCGGGACGGGACCCCGGAGCCTCAGCACCCGTGGCAGATCGAGCCCATCGTGTTGTGCATCTTGCTGTCCCAGGCCTTCGAGCGGGCCTCCGCAGCCTTCTGGGCCTTGATCATCTCGGCCTCGTTCACGGGGCGCGGTCCTCCGGTGGCCGTCAGGCCGGCGCCGGGGGGCTTGGTCTGGCCCGTGGCGGTGAGCTGCCGGCTGCGCCGGACGCCGGGGGCCGAATCCGGGACCGGTGCGACGCCGGCACCCCGGTCGGAACCCGGGGCCTGGGCCAGCGCTGGACTCGCCCCGAGCAGAACGCCCAGGATCACCGCGTGACGGATCGTTGCCATGAACCAGATCTCCCCGGCGGGGGTTCGTGTCCCTGTCCCGCCTCGTGTGAAAGCAATCTTAGCGGATCCGAGCCGTGAAATCACACCGCCGGAGGGCCCCCGGTGAGCGACGCAATGCCCCCCCGTAATCGGCGCGAGGCGGTGGCGGCGGCGCTGGCGCGGCTTGCCCCACGCCTGCCGGACTTCGAGGCTGATTCCGTCCTGGCCCGGGCGCTGGCGAGCCCGGGCCTGCGCCGGGCTGCGCCCGAGACCGCGGCGCGGCTCGCCCTCGTGACCTATGCCCGCCATGTCTTCACCGATTACGATGACCTCTTGGCCGATGGGTATGACCGGGACAGCGCCCGGCACTTCGTCCTCGACGACCTCAACGCGGCGCTCGTCGGCTGGGGCGCGGCGCCGATTCCCGAGGAGGAGGCCGAGCAAGAGACCGACGACGAGGGCGATACCGGGGACGAGCAAGAGGGCGATCCGACCCCGGAGGCGCGCTGAGGCGGTCGCGCGCGGGCCCACCTTGCTGTAGGAGACCGGCCCAGCGCCGCCCGGTGCGGCAGGGGAACCGGATTCATGAAGATCAGCGCGCGCAACGTCATCAAGGGCACGGTCCTCTCGGTCGAAAAGGGTGCGACCACGTCCCTCGTGAAGATCGAGATCAGCCCCGGACAAGTGGTCACGGCCTCGATCACCAACGCGGCGGTCGATTCGCTCAAGCTCGTCGCCGGCGGTTCCGCCTATGCGGTGATCAAGGCCTCCGACGTGATGGTCGCGGTCGACTGAGGCGGCGGAATACGCGCGCCGGCTCGATTGGTACGGGTCGGCGATGGCCCCCAAGCCACGGCCTGATCCTGAGGTGCAGCGAAGCCGCCTCGGAGGAGGGTTCCGCTGCGCTTCGGGACCACAGGACGCGGGTGCGGATGGGGAGGATGGCTTAGTCCAAGCCCCGCCTTCACACCCAGACTGCTGGCGGCTTCGAGGCTGCCCGAACCAGGAGATCCACGCGTGCAGAAGACGGTGCTCGGTATCGAGACCACCTGCGACGAGACCGCCGCCGCCGTGGTCTCGGTCGACGCGGATGGCGTCGGGCAGATCCGCGCCGACGAGGTGCTAAGCCAGATCGCCGAGCACGCGGCCTATGGCGGCGTTGTGCCCGAGATCGCCGCCCGCGCCCATGTGGAGGTGCTCGACCGGCTGATCGCCCGCGCCCTTGAGAGAGCCGGGATCGGCTTGCCCGAGCTCGACGGGATCGCGGTGGCGGCCGGGCCTGGGCTGATCGGCGGCGTGCTGGTCGGACTCGTCACCGCCAAGACCCTGGCGCTCGTGACCCGCAAGCCGCTGCTCGCCGTGAACCATCTGGAGGCCCACGCCCTCACGGCCCGGCTGACCGACGGGATCGCCTTCCCGTACCTGCTGCTGCTGGTCTCGGGCGGCCACACCCAACTCCTGGCGGTGCGCGGCGTCGGCGACTACGTCCGGCTCGGCTCCACCATCGACGACGCCATCGGCGAGGCTTTCGACAAGGCCGCCAAGCTGCTGGGCCTCGGCTATCCCGGCGGCCCCGAAGTCGAGCGCATGGCCGAGGCCGGCGATCCCGAGCGCTTCGCCCTGCCCCGGCCGATGCTCGGCCGGCGCGAGGCCGATTTCTCCCTCTCGGGCCTCAAGACCGCCCTGCGGATCGAGGCGGAAAAGATCGCCCCGCTCGCCGAGCGCGACGTCGCCGATCTCTGCGCGGGCTTCCAGGCCGCGGTGGTCGACGTCGTGGTGGACCGCGCCCGGGTCGCCTTGCGCGCCTTCTCGGGCGTGGCCGGACGGCCCACCGCCCTGGTGGCGGCGGGGGGCGTGGCGGCCAACGGCGCGATCCGGCGGGCGCTCGCCGCGTTGGCCGGCGAGGCGGGCTTGAGCTTCGTCGCCCCGCCCCTGCACCTCTGCGGCGACAACGGCGCGATGATCGCCTGGGCCGGTCTGGAGCGCCTGCGCCTCGGCCTGGTCGACGACCTCACCGCCCCGGCCCGGCCGCGCTGGCAGCTCTCGGCCGATCCGGCCGCCGCGGCGGCGGCCGGATGAGCGCGGCGGCGCGGCGCGCGCATTGGCGCGAACTCGTCGAACGCCGCCTGCCCGAGGCCGCCCGGCCGGACTGGCCGGTGCGCCTCGACCATTGCTTCGCGCGAATCCTGCTCGACAACACCTGCGGCGGCCCCTGGCGCGACCATGTCCGCCCGCCGGCCCACGCCAACATGCCGCTCGATCAGCTCGAGATGACGATCGCGCTGGGCGAGGCCGTGCTCGCCGAGCACGCGGATCTCGCCCTCCTGAACCGCCGCTCCCTGGCATGGCGGGGCAAGATCGCGTGCGCCGTGGTCCCCAACTGCCTCCGGGACGGCGACCTGATCCTGCGCCGCTGGCGTCCGGACGACACGGCGCCCTTCGCGGCGCTCAACGCCGACCCGGCGGTGATGGCCTACTTCCCCCGGCCGTGGACGGAAGCTGAGAGCGCCGTCGAGGCGGGCCTCTGCGACCGTCGCTTCGTGGCCGACGGCTTCGGACCCTGGGCGGTCGAGCAGGGCGGCCGGTTCCTTGGCTTCGTCGGCGCCTTCCGGATCATGCGGGCCCTGCCGTTCCCGGGGGGCGAGCGGGTCGGCGCGACGATCGAACTGGGCTGGCGCCTGACGCGGGATGCCTGGGGCCGCGGCATCGCCACCCGGGCCGCACGGCTGACGCTGGCCGACCTCGCCGGGCGCTGCGGCATCCGCGCCGTCGTGGCCTACACGGCGGCCGGAAACGACCGCTCCCGGGCGGTGATGGAGCGCCTCGGCATGGTCCCGGCCGGAACTTTTCCGCATCCGGCGGTGCCGGACGGGCCGTTGCGCCTCCACCGCCTCTATCGGCTCGAACACGCGGAGGTCCCGGCATGAGCGCGCCGATCAACGTCGTCGGTGGCGGGGCCTGGGGAACCGCACTCGCCAACGCCGCCGCCGCCGCCGGGCATCCCGTCACGCTCTGGCTGCGCGGCCCGGAGGCCGCCGCCAGGCTCCAGGCCGAGCGGGAGAATCCGCGCTACCTTCCGGGCGTCCCGCTCCATCCGGGCATTCGCGCGACGGCGCAGTCTGAAAAACTCGCCGGCGCCCGGGCGACCCTGCTGGTGGTGCCGGCCCAGACCGTGCGCGGCGTGCTGGAATCCCTGCGTGCGCCCCTGGCCTCGGCCGGCCCGGTGATCCTCTGTGCCAAGGGTATCGAGCGCGGCAGCGACAGCTTCATGAGCGCCGTGGCGGGGGAGGTCCTGCCGCCGGACACGCCGGTCGCGGTCCTGTCGGGTCCAAGCTTCGCGGCCGACGTGGCCCGCGGCCTGCCCACCGCCGTGACCCTGGCGGCGGCCGATGCCGGCCGTGCCGCGTCCCTGTCGGCGCTGCTCTCGGGGCCGAGCCTGCGGCTCTACCACACCGACGACGTGCGCGGCGTCGAGATCGGCGGGGCCGGCAAGAACGTGCTGGCCATCGCGTGCGGGATCGTGGCCGGGCGCGGCCTCGGCGAGAGCGCCCGGGCGGCGCTGATCGCCCGGGCCTTCGCCGAGCTGATGCGCTTCGCCCGCGCCTTCGGCGGCCGGCCCGAGACCCTGATGGGCCTCTCGGGGCTCGGCGACCTCGTGCTGACGGCCTCCTCGCCGCAATCGCGCAACTTCGCCTTCGGGCAGCGGCTCGGCGCCGGGGCAACTCCAGACGAGGCCGCAGGCGGCAAGCTCGCCGAGGGCGCCTTCACGGCCGCGGCCCTGGATGGCCTCGCGGCGGCGCAGGGCGTCGAGATGCCGGTGGCGCAGGCGGTCGCGGCGATCGTGGCGGGTTCGGCCGGGGTCGACGACGTGGTCGCCGCGCTGCTGGCGCGACCGCTGCGCGGGGAGACGGATTGAGACGCTCTCCGCCGGACAAATCTCTATCCAGCCCGTCGAAGGCTCTTCGAGCGTAAGCGAAGTGTGAAGGACGATGGCGACCAAGCAGAGCTCTGCCGAATTCATCGTCGAGCAGATCGGCGGGGCCGGACATGTCACCGCCCGGAAGATATTCGGCGAGTACGGCCTCTACTGCGACGGCAAATTGGTCGGGCTGGTGTGTGACGAGCGGTTGTTCGTCAAGCCGACTGCAGCGGGCCGGGCCTATCTCGGTTCCGTCACGGAAGCCGCGCCATATCCGGGGGCGAAGCCATGCTTCCTGATCGCCGGAGAAGCGTGGGACGATGCGGATTGGCTGATGGAACTCATCAAACGGACCGCCGCTGAGTTGCCGATTCCGGCGGCGAAGAAGGCCGGGCGCCGCCGCGTCAGGGCGCTGCCCTGACGACCCGCCAAAGGGCTCAGCCCTTTGGAAACCCGTGACGTGCTCCCCGGAACGCCGCCGTGATCGCCCGCAGCGTCTCCCGGGTCTTCGGGTCGGAGGGCGCGGCGTGCAGCACGATCGACAGCACGGGGAGCGGCGGCAGGCCCAGCGCCGGGCCGACATCCACCACGTCGGCCGGCGCGAGCCGGCGCGGGAAGGCTGCCACCGCCAGCCCTGCCGACAGGGCCGCGGCGATCGCAGCCGTTCCGCCCAGAAACACCTCCGTCCAGGCGATCCCGGCCCGGTCAAGCAGGCGGGCCGCCACGTCGCGGACGGCGCAGCAGGGCAGGGACGCGGCCAGCCGCAGCGACTCCCCCGACCGGTGCGCGAAGCCCAGCGCCGCGAACCAGCCGAACGGCTCCGGCCCCAGGATCTCGCCCGCGCGCCGGTCGTCGTCGCTGCGGATGATCGCCGCGTCGAGCCGGCCCGCCTCGAAGGCGTCGAGCAGGGGACGGGCGTTGTCGATCTGCACCTCCACGGTCAGCGCCGGATCGACGGCGTTCATCCGCGCCAGCAGTGCCGGAACCTCCGGCCCCATCACGTGGGCCGCGATGCCGAGCCGGAAGCGGCGTGGCGGCGCCGTCAGCTCCGCCAGAGCCCGCTCATGCGCGGCCAAAAAATCCCGCGCCGCCGCGAGGAAGATCGCCCCCTGCGCGGACAGGCGGACCTGACGCGGCGTCCGCTCGATCAGCCGCTGGCCGAGTCGGTCCTCCAGCCGCTTCAGCTTCACGCTCACGGCGCCCTGCGTCGACCCCAGCGCCTCGGCCGCCCGGGTGAAGCTCCTGTGATCCGCCACCGTCACGAAGGCGCGCACGGACTCGACGTCGAGAACGGCCATGCGGTCCATCCCAAAGTGTCATCACTGAAATTGTTATCCATCCGATTGTGTTGTGATCAAGGGGACGACACCTTCGGCCGCATCGTCCGGCCTCCGAAGGTCTTGTCGATGGTCAGAGACCAGAATCTGCAATCGAACGCATCCATATCGGGCCTCGGTCCAGGATTGGGCCAGCCATTCGTGGGGAATCGACATCGCAATACGCCGGCGCTCGCGGCGATCTGCCTGTCAGCCCTGATGCTGGGATTGAAGATCTCCAGCATTCCGTCGATCCTGCCGACACTGGAGCGGGTCCTGGGCGCCGATTTCCGGCAGCTCCAGTGGATCATGAACGCCTACACGGTGGCCATGACCACCTGCCTGATGGCCATGGGAACCCTGGCGGACCGCTTCGGCCGCCGACGGGTGTTCCTCATCGGCGTCGCGGCTTTCGGGGTGGCCTCGCTGCTCTGTGGGCTGGCGCCCAGCGCTCCGGTGCTGATCGCGGCCCGGGCCCTCCAGGGGGCGAGCGGCGCCGCGATGCTGGCCTGCCAGACCGCTGTGCTGTCCCACCAGTTCCGGGACGGTGCCGCGCGCGGGATGGCGTTCGGCTGGTGGGGCATCGTGTTCGGCTTCGGCCTCGGCTTCGGGCCGCTGATCGGCGGCGTCACCGTCGCGGTGCTGTCCTGGGAATGGGTGTTCCTGGTCCATGTCGGGCTGGCGCTCGTCACCCTGGCCCTCGGCCGCGCGGGCATCGCCGAATCCGCCGATCCGCAGGCGCTGCGCATCGATCTCGCGGGGATCGCGACCCTGTCGCTCGCCGTGTTCAGCCTCGTCGACCTGATCACCCGGGGGCAGAAGCTGCGGGCCGACGATCCGATGAGCCTCCTGGCGCTCGTCGGCGCCGCGAGCGCGATCACCTTCGTGATCGTCGAGCTGCGCGCGGCGCGGCCGATGTTCGACTTCGCGGCCTTCCGCAACCGGCGCTTCTCGGGCGCCCTGCTCGGGTCGGCCGCGATGAATGCCAGCTTCTGGCCGTTCGTGATCTACCTGCCGATCTACGTGCAGGCGGTGCTGGGCTACGACAGCGTCGCGGCGGGCTTCGTGCTGCTCGCCTACACGCTGCCGACCCTGGCGGTGCCGCCCGTGGCGGAGCGGCTGCTGCTGCGCCACGGCCCGGGCGTGGTCATCCCCCTCGGCCTGTTCACCATCGGGGCGGGGTTCCTGCTCATGCGGCTGGCCGCCACCGGGGCCGGGGCAGGCTGGCTGACGCTGCTGCCGGGCTGCGTCCTGGCGGGAATCGGGCTCTGCCTCACCAACACGCCGGTCACCAACACCGCCACCGGCGCGGTGTCGGCGGACCGCGCCGGGATGGCCTCCGGCATGGACATGAGCGCGCGCATGATCACGCTGGCGGTCAACATCGCGCTGATGGGCGTCCTGCTGCTCCAGGGCGTCCGGGCGGGCCTCGGCCGGGTGCTGCCCGCGGAGGCGGCCGGATCGCTCGATGCGCTGGCCGAGGCCGTGGCGGCCGGCAACCTCCCCGCCGACGGGATCGGCCCGGCCCTAGCCCGGCAGGCGCTCGCGTCGGGGTTTGCCGGGGTGATGCTCTACGGGGGGCTCGGCGCCTGGATGTTCGCGGGCCTGAGCCGGCTCGTCTTCGGCCGGCGGGGCGTGGCCGGCTGAGTGCCTGCGTGCCCGCCAAGCCCGGGGTTCCAAAGGGCTGACGCCCTTTGGTGGGTTGTCAGGGCAAAGCCCTGACGTTCATCAGAGCTCTGCCCTGGACCCGCGAAAGGGCTCGCCCTTTCGAAACCATGACGGGATCGGGCCGCTCACGCCACGGCGGCGGCCGGATTCTGCGCGTCGCCGTGGGTGTATTCGGCGAAGTGCGCGATCGGTCCGGGCCGGCCGAGCAGGTAGCCCTGCGCGATGGTGCAGTGCTCCGCGGCCAGGAAGGACAGTTCGTCGTCGGTCTCCACGCCCTCTGCCACCACGGCGAGGCCGAGGCCGCGCCCCAGGCCCAACACGGAGCGCACGATCGCGGCGGCCTGCGGGTTGCTATTGACCGCCTTGATGAACGAGCGATCGATCTTGATCCGGTCGAACGGGAAGGAGCGCAGGTTCGACAGGGAGGAGTAGCCGGTGCCGAAATCGTCCATGGCGATCCGCACGCCGAGCGCCTTGAGCTGGCGCAGGGTGAGCAGCGCCCGCGCCGGATCGCGGATCAGCGCGGTCTCGGTGATCTCGATCTCGAGGCGCTCCGCCTTCAGGCCGCTCTCGAACAGGGCCCCGTGGACGAACTGGACGAAGTGCGGGTTGTGGAGCTGCACCGCCGAGACGTTGACGGCGATCGCCAGGGGCTGCGGCCAGAGGGCCGCCGTCCGGCAGGCCTCGCGAAGCACGAAGGCGCCGATCTCCAGGATCGCCCCGGTCTCCTCGGCGATCGGCACGAACTCGGCCGGGGAGATCGGGCCGCGCTCCGGATGGCGCCAGCGCAGCAGCGCCTCGAAGCCCATCACCGCGCCGGTCTCGATCCGCGTCTGCGGCTGGTAGACGAGGTGCAGCTCGCCCCGGGACACCGCGTGGCGCAGGTCGTGCTCCAGCATGCGCCGGTCGCGGATCTGGGCGCCCATGCTGGCGTCGAAACGGCGGCAGGTGCCGCGCCCCTCGGCCTTGGCCCGGTACAGGGCGGCGTCGGCGTGGCTCAGGAGCGCGCGCTGGTCCTGCGCGTCGTCGGGATAGACCGCCAGCCCGATGCTGGTGGCGATCACCGGGCCGGAGGCCGCCGGCACCGCCGCGAGCATCGCCAGGATCCGCTCGGCCAGCCGCTCGGCCGATCCCTCGGCGGAGCCGTGTCCCAGGGGCGTCAGGATCGCGAATTCGTCGCCGCCGAGCCGGGCCATCAGCTGCGTGGGATCGAGCAGGCCCCCGACGCGCAGCGCGAGGTCGCGCAGCATCGCGTCGCCGGCGGCATGGCCGAACAGGTCGTTGACCTCCTTGAACCGGTCGAGGTCGAGGCAGAGAACGGCGAGCCGGGTGCCCTGGTCGTTTGCCGCGCGCAGCTCCCGCTCCAGCCGGGCGTGGAAGCTCGTCCGGTTGGCGAGCCCCGTGAGGGCGTCGTGATGGGCGAGGTAGTGGATCTGGCTCTCAGCGCGGCGGCGGGCGCGCAGGTCGCGCACCGCCACGGCGTAGTGCGGCTGGCGGCCGTACTCCGCCACCGGCCGCATGATCACCTCCACCGGGACGGTCCCGCCACCCGCCGGCACGAGTTCGGCCTCGACGGGCTCTCCGGCCGTGCCGGCCGCCGCCGCAAGGCCGGGCAGGTAGGTGGACAGGCGGGCGCCCACCAGGGAAGCGGCCTGCGTGCCGGCGAGCCGGGCGAAGGCCTCGTTGGCGCTGACGATCTGGCCGTCGCGGCACACCACGAGGCCCTCGACGGCCGCGTTGGCGAGGCTGCGCAGGCGCTCGCGCTCGGATTCGGCGCGCCGCCGCTCCCGCAGGTCGAGGAGGAGGGCGGCCCCGGCGAGCAGGAGGATCAGCGAACTGGCCAGGGCGACGGCTGCGGCGAGCCATTCGGTCCGGATCGCGCTCGCGGGGATCGCCACCGTGGGATCGGGCAGGATGGTCACCGCGGCCATCCCGGTGAAGTGATGGCCGCAGATCGCCAGGAGCAGCAGCCCGGCGCCGAGGCCCCGGCCCCGGACGGTGACGGCCGACAGGCCCGCCACCAGGGCCAGGGCGCCCAGCACGGCGCCGACCACCACCGAGCCGGCGACCACCGCCGGGTTCCAGATCAGATGCCCCGGCACCTGATAGGCGGCCATGCCGGTGTAGTGCATCGCCGCGATGCCGCCGCCCACGACGGCACCGCCGACCGCCGCCCGCGCCCGGCCCCCCATGGCCGCCAGGGCGAAGCCGAGCCCGGTGATCGCGACGGCATCGGCGTAGGACAGGATCGTGAGGCCGATCCCGTAGCCCGAGGGCAGACCCGGCGCGTAGGCGAGCATGGCCAGGAAATGCGTGGCCCAGATCCCCGAGCCCCCCGCCACCGCGGCGACGGCGAGCCACGTGTAGCGGCTGCGCCCGCCGGCCCGCCCGGCATGGGCGAGCAGCCCGGTCGCGGTCGCGCTCGCCAGCGCGCAGACCATGGCCGCGAGGGCCACTAACCACAAGTTGTGTTCCCCGACGAAGCAGCCGATCACGGTCAGCATATGAACAATCAGCGGTAGTTACATGGCTTTGTTGATAGAATTACTAATGATTAGAGTTTAATATTTGAACAACAGCCACGGTCTACACCCCATGGCGCGAAGTACGGGTCGGCATAGTCTGCTCCCTGACCGAGCCGGCATGCTGCGCGGTGCCACGGGTTCGCGGCACGCGCAGGATGCCGGAGGGGGGCGTGGCAACGCGATCGGGGGCCGCTCGCGCGCGCACCGCCGAAGTGGACTCCGGTCCGACGCGAGAGCGCGTGCCACAACATGGGCTTAGAGCCGCGCGCGATTGCCACGCGATCGGGCTCAGTTCTAAGAGCCTCTCACACAACGTCCGATCACCGGGAGCCCTCCCGCCGCAGGCGACGGCGCGGCGGGCGTTGTGTGACAGGCTTCAAGACGGGTGCGCCGCCGAACCGGGCGGCCGGTGGGGATGCGGCGATGGCGTACTGGCTGTTCAAATCCGAGCCCGCGACCTGGTCGTGGGACCAGCAGATGCGGGCCGGCGCGGTGGGCACGTTCTGGAACGGGGTGCGCAACCACCTCGCCAAGAAGCATCTGATGGCCATGCAGGTCGGCGAGCAGGGCTTCTTCTACCACTCGAACGAGGGCAAGGCGGTGGTCGGCCTCGTGGAGGTGATCCGGCCTTATTACCCGGATCACACCGACGAGACCGGCCGCTTCGGCATGGTCGACGTGCGCGCCCTGGAGGCGCTGCCGCGCCCGGTGACGCTCGACGCCATCAAGGCCGATCCGGCGCTCGCCGACATGGTGCTGGTGAACAATTCCCGCCTGTCGGTGCAGCCGGTGACCGAGGCCGAATGGGCCCGGGTGCGTGTCCTGGGCGGACTCGACTGAGCGCGCCTGACGGAATGGGCACAGTCGCTGAGGCGCTGGAGCGTAGCGCAGGCCTCGAAGAAGCCCTCCAGCTGGCCGCGCGATCCCTGGAGCCCTCCTTCGAGGCTCGCTGACGCGGGCGCCTCAGGATGAGGTGGCTGGGTGGAACTTCCCTGTTGAGCCCCATTCAACACGCCTTGACCCCAGCGCTCCGCCGCGCTCTTTCAGAACAGAACGGGAACTAACCGCGGATCTTTGAGGCGGCGATGGATCCGGAGGTCGCGCTCCGAAAAATCATCCACATCGACATGGACGCGTTCTACGCCTCCGTGGAGCAGCGCGACGACCCGTCCTTGCGCGGCAAACCCCTGGCGGTGGGCGGCTCGCGGGAGCGGGGCGTGGTGGCGGCGGCGAGCTACGAGGCGCGCACGTTCGGCGTCCGCTCGGCCATGCCGTCGGCCACCGCCCGGCGGCTCTGTCCGGACCTGCTGTTCGTGAAGCCGCGCTTCGAGGTCTACCGGGGGGTCTCGGAGGAGATCCGCGCGGTCTTCGCCCGGCACACGGCGCTGATCGAACCGGTGGCCCTCGACGAGGCCTATCTCGACGTCACCGAGAATCTTCTGGGGCTGCCCACCGCCACCGCCGTGGCCAAGGCGATCCGGGCCGAGATCCTGGAGCGCACCGGGCTCGTGGCCTCGGCCGGGGTCTCGTACAACAAGTTCCTGGCCAAGGTGGCCTCCGACCACAAGAAACCGAACGCCCTGTTCGTCATCACCCCCGCCATGGGGCCGGACTTCGTGGCCGAACTGCCGATCGGCCGGTTCCACGGGGTCGGCCCGGTCACCGAGGCCAAGATGAAGCGGCTCGGGATCCACACCGGGGCGGACCTGCGCGCCTGGGCGCCGGAGCGCCTGCGCGAGATCTTCGGCTCGTCGGCGGCGTACTACCACGCGGTCGCCCGCGGCATCGACGCGCGGCCGGTGCGCGCCCACCGGGTGCGCAAGTCGATCGGCGCCGAGACCACCTTCTCGGAGGACACCGCCGCCTTCGAGGTCCTGGCCGCCCGGCTGGCGCCCCTGTTGGACAAGGTCTGGGCCGGCGCCGTCGCCAAGGGCATGCGCGGCCGGACCGTGACCCTGAAGCTCAAGTTCTCGGATTTTGCCCAGGTCACCCGGGCGAAGTCGCTCGTCGCCCCCGTGCCCGACCGGGCGAGCCTGGAGCGGATCGGCCTCGATCTGCTCGCCGGACTGTTTCCCCTGCGGCGCAGCGCGCGGCTGATCGGCGTGTCGCTGTCGGGCTTCGCCCAGGGGGAGGATGAGGCGCCGATGCAACTCGGATTAGAGATTTAGCCGTCTGATCAATTTTAGGTTACAAGTCTTATGCTGCGACGCGGCGCCTATTGTGCGATGCCGCACTTTCGGTCCGGCGAGGCCACCCCAGATTGAGGACACGGCGTGCGGCACCGTACGGACGGGCGCCGCCGGAATGGAAGGACCCTCCCCCATGTCGAAGCCCGCTTCGCTGATCGCCGCCTGCGCGCTGACCCTGACCCTCCCGGCCGGCGCCGCCCTCGCGGATGGCAATGCCGCCTTTGGCGCCTCCAACACGGCGCTCCTGATGGGCAACACCGCGAGCCCCGGGCGCCTCTACGTGCCAACCCCCGGTGACGAGGATCGGATCGTCACCAGCTCCATCGCGGCTCCGACCGTCGCGCCCACCCCGCATGGGCGGAAGGCTCCGGCCCGCAACACGGTCCGCTGAACGAATCGCAGGCCCGGGCGCCCATCCGGCGCTCGGGCCGACGTGAGGTTGCGAACGCTCAGGCGTTCTTGCGCGGGCGGTGATCCGGGTCGATGCCGCCATCCACCTTCGTCTCGTTGTCCACGTCGCCCTCGAAGGTCGAATCGGCCTGCAGATCCGCCGGGTCGGCGCCGCTCATGCCCTTCGAGGTGCCGATGCCGGGATTGCCCTTGAGGTCGGCATCCGTGGGGGTCGCGGTCTTGGGGTGCTTGCTTGACATGCTGGCTCCTGTCGGATGCTGGAGCCGGGCCAACGCTTCGGGGCCGGGACGGTCGCCCGCCTGCCGTGCGGCGGTTCGCCTCCCGGGCGATGCGGGCGCTCAGCCGATCTCCGCCGCCGCGATCCGGAGGACGCCCGCCGCCTCCATCCGCGCCCAGGCGTCGGCGAGCGACCCCTCGACGTCGATCCCGCGCACCGCATCCGCCGCCACGCAGACGTCGAAGCCCGCCGCGCGGGCATCCAGTGCGCTCCAGGCCACGCAGAAATCGGTGGCGAGCCCACACAGGACGACCCGGGTGATCCCGCGTTCCCGGAGCGCCCCGGCGAGCCCGGTGCGGGCGGTCCGGTCGGCCTCCAGGAAGGCCGAGTAGCTGTCGATCCGGGGATCCAGCCCCTTCCGGATCACGAGCCCCGCCCGGTCGGTGGCGAGCCCCGGCGCGAACGCCGCGCCCGGGCTGCCCTGGACGCAGTGCCGGGGCCACAGAACCTGCGCGCCGTAGGGGAGCGCCACGCGCTCGAACGGGGCCCGCCCGGCATGGTTGTCCGCGAAGGAGACGTGGTCGGCCGGGTGCCAGTCCTGCGTCAGGGCCACATTCCGGAAGCGGCCCTGCAGCGCATTGATCGGCTCGACCACCGCGTCGCCCTCCGGGACGGGGAGCGCCCCGCCCGGAAGGAAATCGACCTGCACGTCGATCACGAGGAGCAGGTCGGAGGCGCCGGGTGTCACGGCAGCATCACGATCGAGCCGGTGGTCTCCCGGCCCGCGAGGTCGCGATGCACCTGCTGCGCCTCGGCCAGCGGGTAGGTGGCGTTGACCGCGATCTTCACCGCGCCGCTGCCGACCACCGCGAACAGGCGGGCGGCGGCCTCCTCCAGGGTGGCGCGGTTGGACGAGAAGGTCGCCAGCGTCGGGCGGGTCACGTAGAGCGAGCCGCGCGGGGCGAGCAGGCCGAGGTCGAGCCCGGTGATCGCCCCGGAGGCCGAGCCGAAGCTCGCCAGCAGGCCAAGCGGCGCGAGGCTGTCGAGCGAGCCCATCAGGGTCGCCTGCCCGACGCCGTCATAGACCACCGGCACGCCCTTGCCGCCGGTGATCTCGCGCACCCGCTTGGCGACATCCTCCTCGCGGTACAGGATGACGTGGTCGCAGCCGTTTTGCTTGGCGAGTTCCGCCTTCTCGGGGCTGCCGGCGGTGCCGATCACCGTGGCGCCGAGGTGCTTGGCCCATTGGCAGGCGATCAGGCCGACGCCGCCGGCGGCCGCCTGCCACAGGATCGTGTCGCCGGGCTTCACCGCATAGGTCCGGTGCAGCAGGTACTCGACGGTCAGGCCCTTGAGCATCATGGCGGCGGCGGTCTGCTCGTCGACGCCGTCGGGGATCGGCACGGCCGCTGAGGCCGCGACCACCGGCTCCTCGGCGTAGCAGCCATCCGCCACCGAGCCGTAGGCGACCCGGTCGCCCGGCTTGAACTGGGTCACGCCCTCGCCGACCGCCGTGACGGTGCCGGCGCCCTCCTTGCCGGGGGTGTAGGGCAGGTGCGGCGACTTGTAGGCGCCGGTGCGGAAGTAGATGTCGATGAAGTTGACGCCGATGGCCGCTTGGCGGACCCGGATCTGGCCGGGGCCGGGCTCGGCCAGGGGGACGTCCTCGAACTTCATCACCTCGGGGCCGCCGTACTCGTAGACCCGGATCGCCTTCGGCATCGCTGGACTCCCGCTCGCCGCCCCGTGCGGGGCGTTGGCCCTTCGAGATAACGAAGCGTCGGGCGGAGGCAATTGCTTTTTGGCCCTCGCCCCGCGGGGCCTCCGGGGCCGGATCCTGGATCCTCGGCGGATGGCCGCCTATCTTGGCGTGAACGCCCGCCCGTCCCTCCGACCGGAAGTCCCGAAGAAAATGTCCGGCACCACCCGCACCAGCGCCGACCTCGATCCGCGCCGCCGCCGCCTCCTCTTCCGCGCCTGGCACCGGGGCATCCGCGAGATGGATCTGATCATGGGCCGCTTCGCCGATGCCGAGATCGGCACCCTGTCGGAGGCGGAACTCGACCAGTTCGAGGCGCTGATCGAGGTGCCGGACCGCGACCTGTTCAAGTGGCTCACCGGCGAGGTCGAGACACCCTCGAACTACGACACGTCGGTCTGGCAGCGCGTGCGCGCGTTCCACCGGCACGATGCGCCGATCCATTCCTGAGAGGGACCGCCAGAGTGCCTGACATGGACGAACCCAAGCCCAATTACGACCACCCGGCCCGCTCGATCGCCACCGAACTGGTGGTGCGAATCATGCTGGAGATGATGGAGCGCTCCGATCCGGCGCTCCGCGGCGAGATCCTGCGGCAGGCCACGGCCCGCGCGGAGGCGATGACGCAGGACATGCCCAACGCGGATTTCTTCCGCGGCCGGGTCGAGGCGGCGCTGGCCGAGATCGTCGGGCCCGACGCGTGAGGAGCCCGGTCGGGAAAGCGCTCAGCGGCCCTTCCCGACCGCGAGCATGTGGCGCCGCAGCACCGCGTTGATCCGTGCCTGATAGCCCCGGCCGGCGCGTCGGAAGTAGCGCAGTACGTCGCTATCCAGCTGGATTGAGACCGCCTCCCTGTCCGGCGAGCCCACTGTGGAATCGTCCCAGAAGGCGTCGTCGAGCCCGGGATGGTCCGGGTCGAAGGCGCTCATGTGCTCGATCGCCTCCTCGGTGAGCGCCGCGAGCTGTCCACGGTCGCTGCCGGTGGCGACAGGCCGGAACGTCCAGTCGGGCTGCCGCTGCAGCATTGTACCGTCCGCCAAGCGGGTGAAGGTGATCGCGTCAGCATGCGCCATAGCGTGCGCGGTTCCTTCTTGGTCGCGGGCCAAGCGGTGACGAGCCGCGTCACCGGTCCACGCATGGTGTAGACGACGGTGAAGACCCCATCGCGGGCTTGGCCGACGGTAATCCGGCGCTCCTCGCCGTCATCGCCAGACGAGGCGCGGGTCCCCTCTCCCGTGCGGGAGAGGGACAGGGTGAGGGATCGGGGCCTTCAGGAAGAGGAGCGCTCTATCGGCGCGGCGATGTTCGATCCTGAGCGTTCTCGCCCCTCACCCCAACCCTCTCCCGCACGGGAGAGGGGGCTCGTCGCGTCCGGAACGTTCGTCGGTGCTCCCCCTGTCGCGTCGTCTCTCCAGCAGCGGCGCGCTTCCCCGAATCGCAGCCCAACAACCGTTCCGTGACTGCAGCAGAACCGCCATATAGGGTCCGCTCAGCCGTGACCCCGGGAACGCTTTATCGCGGCGCCCCGATCAGCTAACGCCACCCGACCTCTGCCCCTGACGCGCCCGGCGGGATCCCCCGCGAAAGACCCGATGGCCAAGCCGCAACCGAAGCCTTCTGCGCCCGCGCCCGCCAAACAGCAGGTCGCGCGCTTCGCCCTGCCGAAATCCTCCGCCCTCGCCCAGGCGATCGACGCCCTCAAGCGCGGCGACAGCCCGGTGCTGGCGAGCGCCCCGGAGGGGTTCGACGCGCTCGCGCTCGCCGACCTCGCCCGCGCCCTGGCCCCCACCGTCGATGCCCCGGCCGTGCTGGTCCACGTGGCGCGCGATTCCGGGCGCTCGGCGTCGTTCCAGGCGGCGCTCGGCTTCGTTGCGCCCGAGATGGAGGTGATGAGCCTGCCGGCCTGGGACTGCCAGCCCTACGACCGGGTCTCGCCGACCACGGCCACGGCCGCCGCCCGGATGACCGCGCTCGCCCGCCTCGCCCGGACCCGCTCGGCCGAGGACCGCCCGCGCATCCTCTGCACCACCGTCAACGCCCTGGTGCAGCGGGTGCCGCCCCGCGCCCACATCGCCCGGGAGGCGTTCTCGGCGGCGATCGGCAACGTCGTGGCGATGGACGACGTGGTCGCCTGGGTCGAGGCCAACGGCTTTCTGCGCACCGGGACGGTGCGCGACACGGGCGAATACGCGGTCCGAGGCGGCATCCTCGATCTGTCGCCGCCGGGCTTAGCCGCGCCGATCCGCCTCGATTTCTTCGGCGACACGCTGGAATCGATCCGCGCCTTCGATCCGGAGACCCAGCGCACCACCGGCCAGCTCCGCTCGCTCGACCTGATGCCGATGAGCGAGGTCCAGCTCACCACCGAGACGATCCGGCGCTTCCGCCAGGGCTACATCCAGAGCTTCGGCGCCGCCACCCGGGACGACCGGCTCTACGAGACCGTCAGCGAGGGACGGCGCTATGCCGGCCTCGAGCACTGGATGCCGCTGTTCTACGACGGCCTCGACACCCTGTTCGACTATCTCGGCGGCGTGCCGCTGGTGTTCGACCCGCAGGTCGAGGATGCGGCCGCCGAACGGATCGCGCTGGTCCAGGATTACTATCAGGCCCGCGAGGCCGCGATGAAGACGCCGCAGGCCGGCGTCGCCCCCTACAAGCCGCTGCCGCCCCGCGCCCTGTACCTAATGCCGAACGAGCTGAAGGAGCGGATCGCCACCGCCACGGTGGCGCGGCTGACACCCTTCGCCCAGCCCGACTCGCCCGAGCGCGCGGTGATCGATTGCGGCGCCAAGGCCGGCCGGAACTTCGCGCCGGAGCGGGCCGAGGAGAACACCAGCGTGTTCGACGCCGCGGTGGCGCATATCCGCGACCTCCAGGGATCCGGTCATCATGTGATCCTGGGCGCGTGGTCCGACGGCTCCCGCGACCGGCTCTGCGGCGTGCTCACCGATCACGGCCTCAAGAAGCCCGTGGCGATCACCCGGCTCACCGACGTCTACGCGCTGAAGCGCGGCACCGACGCGGCGGTGGCGGTCTGGGGCCTGGAATCCGGCTTCGTCGCGGGCGAACTCGCGGTGGTGTCCGAGGGCGACATCCTGGGCGACCGGCTGGTCCGCCAGAAGCGCAAGGCCAAGCGGCCCCAGGACGTGATCCTGGAGGTGCAGGCGCTCCAGCCCGGCGACATCGTGGTCCATGCCGACCACGGCATCGGCCGTTTTTCCGGATTGAAGACGATCCATGCAGCCGGCGCCCCGCATGATTGCCTGGAACTCGCCTATACTGGCGGCCTGCTGCTCCTGCCGGTGGAGAATATCGAGCTCCTGACCCGCTACGGGTCGGAGGATGCCGAGGTCGCCCTCGACCGGCTCGGCGGCGGCGCGTGGCAGGCCCGCAAGGCCAAGATGAAGCGCCGCATCCTGGAGATGGCGGGCGAATTGATCAAGGTCGCGGCCCAGCGCTTCGTCCGGAAGGCTCCCGCTCTCAAGGCGCCGGAGGGGCTTTACGGCGAGTTCGCCGCCCGCTTCCCGTTCGAGGAGACGGAGGATCAGGCCAACGCCATCGATGCGGTGCTGGACGACCTCAATGCCGGCCGGCCGATGGACCGTCTGGTCTGCGGCGATGTCGGCTTCGGCAAGACCGAGGTGGCGCTGCGCGCCGCCTTCGCGGCGGCGATCTCCGGCAAGCAGGTGGCGGTGATCGTGCCCACCACCCTGCTCGCCCGCCAGCATTTTCGGACCTTCGCCGAGCGCTTCAAGGGCCTGCCGATCCAGATCGCGCAGCTCTCCCGCTTCGCCTCCGCGGCCGAGATGAAGCAGGCCCGTGCGGGGCTCGCTGCTGGCACGGTCGACATCGTGGTCGGCACCCACGCGCTCTTGGCCAAGAACATCGCCTTCAAGGATCTCGGCCTGATCATCGTGGACGAGGAGCAGCATTTCGGCGTGGCCCACAAGGAGCGGCTGAAGGCGCTCCAAGCGGACGTCCACGTCCTGACCCTGTCGGCGACCCCGATCCCGCGCACGCTCCAGCTCGCCATGACGGGCGTGCGCGAACTGTCGATCATCGCCACGCCCCCGGTCGACCGGCTGGTGGTGCGCACCTTCGTGACGCCATTCGATCCCCTGACCATCCGGGAGGCCCTGCTGCGCGAGCGTTACCGCGGCGGGCAGGCCTTCTACGTCGTCCCCCGGATCGAGGATCTGGCGGAGGTCAAAAAATTCCTCGACGCCGAGATGCCCGAGATCAAGGTCGCGGTGGCCCACGGCCAGATGGCGGCGGGCCAGCTCGAGGACGTGATGACGGCCTTCTACGAGGGCAAGTTCGACGTGCTGCTCTCGACCACGATCGTGGAATCGGGCCTCGACATCCCCACCGCCAACACCCTGATCGTCCACCGGGCCGACATGTTCGGCCTCGCCCAGCTCTACCAGCTGCGTGGCCGGGTCGGGCGCTCGAAGGCCCGGGCCTACGCGCTGTTCACGACCCCGGCGAACCGTCAGCTCACCGCCCAGGCCGAGCAGCGGCTCAAGGTGCTCCAGAGCCTCGACACGCTGGGCGCGGGCTTCCAGCTCGCCTCCCACGACCTCGACATCCGCGGCGCCGGCAACCTCTTGGGCGACGCCCAGTCCGGCCACATCAAGGAAGTCGGTTACGAACTCTACCAGCAGATGCTGGAAGACGCGGTCACCGCGCTCAAGGCCGGCATCGAGGACCTGCCCGAGGAGGCGTGGTCGCCGACCATCGCGCTCGGCGCGCCGGTCACGATCCCGGGGGATTACGTCGAGGATCTGGGGGTGCGGTTGGCGCTCTACCGGCGGCTCGCCACCATCCAGGACGATGCCGAGATGGAGAGTTTCGGGGCCGAGATGATCGACCGGTTCGGTCCGCTGCCGCCCGAGGTGGAGCAACTCCTCAAGATCGGCACGATCAAGATCCTGTGCCTCAAGGCGAACGTCGAGAAGGTCGAGGCCGGGCCGAAGGGCGTGGTGGTCCATTTCCGCGACAAATCCTACGCCAACCCGCAGGGGCTGGTGGCCTTTGTCGCCGAGCAGGCCTCCTTCGCGAAGGTGCGGCCCGACATGAGCGTGGTGTTCGTGCGCGAGCTGACCACGATCCCGGCAAGGCTCAAGACCGCCACCGAGGTGCTGCGCAGCTTGGTGACGATTGCCGGGCGGGGCAAGAAGGCGGCGTGAGGATCTCGTGAGGGCCTGAGCCGGCGTGGCCTCACACCGGCTTGAGCAACTCGATCGCGTCTTCCGTGAACTCGATGTGCCCGTCCCAATAGCTGATGAGCACGTCGCGATTCAGCGCGACCCAGGCCTTTAGGCGCGCCTCGTCGGCGGGATCGAGGCGCGGGCCGTCCGTGTATCGGAAGGGTCTCACCTGATACGAGCCCATCTGATCGGGCTGGACCCGAGGTCCGAGCGAGACCTTCACGCGGGCGTCGTGCCGGGCGCCGCCCCTCTGCGAGATGAACACGATGAACGGCAAACCGGTGGTCTTCGAGCGCAGGTTCGCCATGCCGTAGGTGGCCTGTCCCTGGGCCTCGGCGGCCGTGAGGACCGTGGGGGCGTCCATGTCGACCTCCGTTGCCGTCCTTTCACACCACCAGCATAGCGTGATTCCCGTACGCCGTCGCGCCGGGCCGTCGCGAGGTTTGCTCGTTGCGCCGCAAGGCGGGATCTGCTCTCTCCTTCCCGAACCCCAGGAGACGCGTGGATGGCGAACCCGGCCGCAGCCAGTGCCCCTTCCACTCCTGTGAAGTCCCAAAAAAACGCCTTCCTCACGCCTTTGTTCACCGACCGGCGGGTCGCCGCGGTGCTCGGGCTCGGCTTCGCGCAGGGCATCCCGTTCCTGCTCGTCTACGCGACCCAGTCGGCGTGGCTCGTCCAGGCCAAGGTGCCGCTCGCCACGATCGGGCTGATGAGCGAGCTCACCATCGCCTACAAGCTCAAGTTCCTCTGGGCCCCCTTCCTCGACCGCCACGACGCGCCGCTCATCGGCCGCTGGCTCGGGCGAAGGCGCGGCTGGATCGTCGCCACGCAGATCCTGGTGGCGCTGGCGCTCGCGGGCGTCGCCTTCGGCGATCCGGCCCACTGGCTCGCCTGGACGGTGGCGTTCTCCCTGGCCCTCGGCGTCGCGGGCGCCACCCAGGACGTTGTGATCGACGGCTGGCGCATCACCGCCGCGCCGCCCGAGCAGCAGGCGCTGATGTCGTCGTGGTCGGAGATCGGCTACCGGATCGGCAACCTCGCGGCGGGGGCCGGCGCCCTCTACCTGTCCGACGCGTACGGCTGGCGCGTCGCCTACCTGTGCATGGCCGCGCTCATGGCCCCCGGCACGATCGCGGCGCTGCTGGCGCCCGAACCCCCCGCCCCCGAGACGCCCGCCACCGGCGGCTTCGTCGAGACCGTCTGGGCGCCGATCCGCGACCTGCTGGCCCGCCTCGGGCCGCTGGCCGTGCCGGTGCTGGCGCTGGTCGCGGGCTTCCGGATGCCCGGCTACGTCTCGAACGCCATGGCGATCCCGCTGTTCAAGACACTCGGCTATTCCAACACCGACATCGCCACGGTGACCAAGCTGTTCGGCTTCTGGATCGCGCTCGGCGGGACGTTCCTGGCGAGCGCCATCATCCCGCGGATCGGCATGATGGCGAGCCTGCTGATCGGCACCGTGGTGGCCTCGGCCTCGCACCTCGCGCTGGCCTATCTCGCATGGCACGGCGGCCATGGCGGGGCGGCGTTCTGGACCTTCGCGGCGACCGTCGGGATCGACGGCTTCGCCTACGCCTTCGCGTCGATCGTACTGATCACCTACATGTCGCGGCTCTCGGCCACCGCACACGCGGCGAGCCAGTACGCCCTGCTGACCTCGCTCTGCGCCCTGCCGGGCAGCCTGCTCGCCGGGTTTTCGGGCTTCGTGATCGAATGGACCGGGTTCACGTGGTTCTTCGTCGGCACGTCCCTAATCGGCGTGCCGGTGGCCCTGCTCTGCCTGCTGGTCGCGCGTCGGCATGGGCCGATGGACGCGCCGATGGAGACCCCCGCGCGGGCGTCCTGAACGCGTATTCGCGGCGGCGTGCGCGTCTTTAGCAAGACTTAACCATAAGGCGGCTTAATGGGTGGACGGTTGATGTCCTTCCCAGATGGGCAACCCAGGCCACGTGCGCGGAAACGGCTTCCGCGGGCGAACGGCGGCGGCTGCCCCCGGGGAAGCGCGTGCGCGAGTTCCCCGAATGGCTCAGGCTGCAATGTCCCGAACCGCGTACCCGGTCGCGGAGCCCGTGCGGCGGGCCGCGCCGCAGCGCATCGTCTACGTCGAGACGCCCTACGATCCCGTCGCCCGCACCCGTGTGCCCTACCCAAGCGCCATGCGCCGGGCTCGCCGCCGCGCCCGTCTCACGGGGCTCATCGGCCTGACCGCCGTGACCCTGGCCGGCTGGGCGATTCTCATCCAGCCGCAGGGCCCCGCCCCGTCCGAGGCCCCCGCGCTGCGGCCCGCCCTCGCCACCGCGCCGCACGCCGCGCCGCAGCCGAATCTCGCCTGGATGCTCGATCCGAGCCCCGCGCTGGGCTCCGGCGCCGCGACCGACTTCGGCGAAGCGGCGCTGCCGACCGACTTCCAGGTCGCCGCCACAACCCAGGTCGCCCTGTCCGAGCCCTCCCCGGCGGTCCGGGAGATCGCTCGGCAGGTCGCGCGCGCTGAGCAGGTCAAGGCCGAGCGGATCCGGACCGCGCAGGCCTCGGATGCGCTGGTCACCGCGCCGGAGGGGCTGGCCGCGTCGAAGGGGATTGCTGCCACGCAGGCGCCCGCGCCCCTGCGGCTTGCCATGGCCGAGCCGACCCCCGCCGCCTTCGTGCCCAATCCGGCATCCGCCCTGGTGCCTCTGCCGGTGGCCCGCCCGGCCGAGCTGCGGCCGCAGCCCCCAGCACCGCGCACCGCGCCGCCCGCCCGGGTGGCGGCCCGCGCCCTGCCCCGCACCCGCGACGTGTTCCGCGCCGCCATGGCGGAGGAGCCGTCCTTCTTCGAGAAGCTGTTCGGCGTCGGCGCCGCCGCACCCCGGCAGGAGCCACGTCAGGCCCTGGCCTATGCCAGCCCCGATACCTTGCCGCAGGCGGCCCCACGCACCCGGATCAGCCCGGAGCCCGAATCCGTCGGCGGCACGGCGGTCTACGACATCACCGCCCGTACGGTGACGCTCCCGTCCGGCGAGGTGCTGGAGGCGCATTCCGGCCTCGGCGAGGCCATGGACAGCCCGCGTTTCGTCCACCTGCGCATGCGCGGCTCGACGCCGCCGGGCACCTACATGCTGACCGAGCGCGAGCGCCTGTTCCACGGGGTTCGGGCGATCCGCCTCACCCCGGTCGGTGGCAGCGGGTCGATCCACGGCCGTGACGGCCTGCTCGCCCACACCTACATGCTGCGCCAGCCCGGCGCCTCGAACGGCTGCGTCTCGTTCCGCGACTACAACCGCTTCCTGCAGGCCTTCCTGCGGGGCGAGGTCCGGCGCCTCGTGGTCGTGGGCGGCGACGGCGGCCTGTTCGGCCGGGTCGGCATGGGCGAGCGCGGGGGCAGCCGGGGCTGACCACCGCGCGAAGGTCCTGGGTTTCCAAAGGGACCGGGTCCTTTGGTGGGGTGGCGGGGTGAAACCCCGGCCTACGGATCCTGGACCCCTCTTCGGGGGTCCAGGATCCGTACAGCAGAGCCCTGCCCTGCACCCGCCAAAGGACTCGTCCTTTGGAATCCAGGATCGTGTTCGGGGACATGCCCGTGTTCCCGATTGCAATGCGATCGGGAACGGCTCTAACGGGGGCAGACGCCAGCCCGTACAAGAGGCCCCGATGAAACTGCCCCGCCGCTTCTTCCAGCCCCTCGCCACCGGCGCGCCGGCCCCGTTCCGCGAGCTTCCGCTGCGGCTGGAGCGGATGATCCACTTCGTCCCGCCGCACAACGACAAGGTCCGCGCCCGGGTGCCGGACCTCGCCGGCACGGTCGACGTGGTGCTGGGCAACCTGGAGGACGCGGTCCCGGCCGACCAGAAGGAGGCGGCCCGCAAGGGCTTCGTCGCCATGGCCCAGGCCACCGACTTCGCCGCCACGGGCACCGGCCTCTGGACCCGGATCAACGCCCTCAACTCCCCCTGGATCTTGGACGACCTGTTCACGATCGTGGCCGAGGTCGGCGACAAGCTCGACGTCGTGATGGTGCCCAAGGTCGAGGGCCCGTGGGACATCCACTACATCGATCAGCTCCTCGCACAGCTCGAGGCGCGCCACGGGGTGACGAAGCCGATCCTGGTCCACGCGATCCTGGAGACTGCCGAGGGCGTGGCCAATGTCGACGCCATCGCGTCGGCCTCGCCGCGGATGCACGGCATGAGCCTGGGCCCGGCGGATCTCGCGGCGTCCCGCGGCATGAAGACCACCCGGGTCGGCGGCGGCCATCCGGATTACCGGGTGCTCAGCGATCCCTCCGGCGACGCCCCCCGGGCCACGGCGCAGCAGGATCTCTGGCACTACACGATCGCCAGGATGGTCGATGCCTGCATGGCCAACGGCATCAAGGCCTTCTACGGCCCGTTCGGCGATTTCTCCGATGGCGCGGCCTGCGAGGCGCAGTTCCGCAACGCCTTCCTGATGGGCTGCGCCGGGGCCTGGACGTTGCATCCGAGCCAGGTCACGATCGCCAAGACGGTCTTCGCCCCGGACCCAGCCGAGGTGGCCTTCGCGGCCCGGATCGTCGAGGCCATGCCGGACGGCACCGGCGCCGTGATGCTCGACGGCAAGATGCAGGACGACGCCACGTGGAAGCAGGCCAAGGTCATCGTGGATCTGGCGAAGCTCGTGGCCGCGAAGGATCCGGAGCTGGCCGCCGTGTATCAGCTGGGGTGAGTGGGGCCGGATCCGCGCATCGTTTGCTGCAGAACGGCGACAGGGCGAAGCGCGGGTCCCCTCTCCCGTGCGGGAGAGGGACAGGGTGAGGGATCAGGTCTATCCGAAAAAGGCTCGCCCTGTTGGCGTGTCAATCGCACGACCTATCCTGAGGGTCCTAGTCCCTCACCCCAACCCTCTCCCGCACGGGAGAGGGGGTGCGTTGCGTCCTGCCGCCGGCGGTGGCTTCGAACTGACCCGAACGGCTCGTCGGGTCAGGCCCGCGCAAGCGAAGCGTCTGTACCATCCCCACGATCCGCGACCATACTGCCGGAGCCGGGCGGTGACCAAGTCGATCCCGCGAGCCCGCACCCTGCGGCGCACCCGGACGACAGCCGAGGCCAAGCTCTGGCGCGTGTTGCGCAACCGCGCGCTCAACGGCCGGAAATTCCGCCGTCAGCCCCCGATCGATCGGTTCATCGTCGACTTCGTCTGCACCGAGGCCAAACTCATCGTCGAAGGGGATGGAGCGACGCATTCCACGGCGGCCGAGATCGCCTGGGATACCGAGCGGACCAGACTCATCGAAGCCTGCGGCTTCACCCTGCTGCGCATCACGAATGCGGACATCCATAAGAACCGCGACGGCGTGCGCGAGACCATCCTCGCAACCCTCGAACGCCGCGAGACCGTGTGATCACCGCCCAAACCGCGCCCGATAATCCTGCGGCGTCGCCGTGACATGCCTTAAAAAACTGCGCCGCATCGTCTCCTCGGAGCCGAAGCCGCAGGCCCGGGCGATGCGCTTGACCGGCTGCGCCGTCTCGGCCAGCGCCCGGCGGGCCGCCTCCACCCGCAGGCGCTCCACGGCTTTGGCCGGGGAGAGGCCGGTCGCCGCTTGGTAGTGCCGGCTGAGGCTGCGCGCGCTCATCCCCGCCGCCGCGGCGAGCGCCGGAAGCGCGAGATCCCCCGACAGGTTCTCCGCGATATAGGCGTGGAGCGCCCCGAACCGCTCCTCGCCCGCCTGGAGGGCCAGCGCCGCGCTGAACTGCGCTTGCCCCCCCGGGCGCTTCAGGAACATCACGAGGTGGCGCGCAACCGCCAGGGCGAGGGGGCGGCTGAGATCCGCCTCGACCAGCGCGAGCGCCAGATCGATCCCCGCCGTGACCCCCGCCGACGACCAGACCGGACCGTCGCGCACGAAGATCGGGTCCGGCTCGACCCGGATTCGGGGGTAGCGTTTGGCGAGCGCCCCGCAATGCTTCCAGTGGGTCACGGCCTGCCGCCCATCGAGGAGCCCGGTCGCGCCGAGCAGGAACGCCCCGGTGCAGACCGAGGCGACCCGGCGCGCCCGTCCGGCCCGCGCCCGCACCCAGGCCACCAGCGCTGCGTCGTCGCAGGCCGCCAGGACACCGGGGCCGCCTGCGATCACCAGCGTGTCCACCGGCGTGTCGAGATCCGGCAGCGGCTCCGCCACCAGCCGCAGGCCGGCCGAAGCGGTCAGATGCGGCGCGCCCGCCGCGATCACCCGCGGCGCGTAAGGCTGGCCCACGCCGCCATGCTCGTTGGCGGTGGCAAAAACCTGGAGCGGGCCCGCCACGTCGAGGAGCTGCACCGCCGGGAAGGCCAGCACCTCCACGACCCGCGGGGCATCTGGCGGAAAACGAGGGCTCTTTGTCATTCGCGCCAGAGCGTGACGCGGTAGGGTCGCCCTGTCCACCCCGGAGGCCTCCGATGATTCCCCCCGACACCCACCTGCAGATCGGCTCGCTCCTGTTCGAAGGGCTCGACCAGATCGACCTCACCGGCCCGTTCGAGATCCTGGCCCGGATCCCGAACAGCACCTACCGGATCTACGCGGCCACCCCAGATCCGGTGCGCGACGTGCGCGGCCTGCGGATCCTGCCGGACGCGACCCTGGACGCGGCGCCCCGGCTCGACGTGCTCCACGTCCCGGGCGGCCAGGGCCAGGAGGCGCTGATGCGCGATCCCGCCGTGCTCGGCTGGATCCGGCAGCAGGCCGGGGGCGCCTCCCACATCCTGTCGGTCTGTACCGGCGCGCTCCTCCTCGGGGCGGCGGGCCTCCTCGTGGGGCGCCGGGCGACGACCTACTGGAACGCGGTCCATCTCCTGCCCTTCTTCGGGGCCGAGCCGGTGGATGCGCGGGTGGTGATCGACCGCGATGCGGAGAGCCGCACCTGGGTGTTCGCAGCCGGCGTCACCGCGGGGATCGACGGGGCCTTGCGCCTCGCCGCCGAATTGCGGGGTGCCGAGGCCGCGCAGGGTATCCAGCTCGGGATGCAGTACGCCCCCGAGCCGCCCTTCGACAGCGGCACCCCCGGGACCGCCCCGCCCGCCATCGTGGCGGCGGCCCGGGCACGCGCCGCCGACCTCACCGCCCGGCGCGAGGCCACCGCGCGGGCGATCGCGGCCGAGCTCGGCATCCGCCTCCCCGAATCCGCGGACGCGAACCGGGGCGGATGACAGGCCCCGTCTTCGGTCCTATCTGTCCGGTCTGGACGGACTGAACCATGACGGACGTAACCCTGAGAACCGCGAAATTCGCCATCGGCGCCGTGGTGCGCCACCGGATCTACCCCTTCCGGGGCGTCGTGTTCGACGTCGACCCGGTCTTCGACAACACCGAGGAATGGTGGTTGGCGATCCCCGAGGAGGTCCGGCCGCGCAAGGACCAGCCATTCTACCACCTGCTGGCCGAGAACGCCGAGACCGAGTACGTCGCCTACGTGTCGGAGCAGAACCTCCTGCCCGATACGTCGGGCGAGGCCCTGCGCCACGCCGGCATCGCCGAGATGTTCGTGCGCGACGATGCCGGCGCCTACCGGATGCGCGCCCGCGCTACGAACTGAGCGGCGCGGGGACCGTCAAGCTTTCGACAAGGGCCCCGCGGTAGCCTCAGGCGACGGCCGCTGCCGTCGGACGAGCCCGACGCCATATGGTCGCCCGATTCCGATCCGCCGCCCTGCTCCTCGCCGCCGGCCTGTTCTGCGCCCCGGCATGGGCCAACGACAGCGCCGCGGAGCTCGATGCCGGCGGGCTGATCCTCGTGCCGGAGCCGGGCATCGCGCTGGCGAGCGAGGATCTCTCGATCAGCCGCGCGCGAATCGACGTGACCTACGTGTTCCGCAGCCAAGTGGAGGCGCCGCGCACGGTGCGGATCGCGTTCCCGCTGCCGCCGATCGACGGCCGCGTGCTCAGCTTCTCGGCCCTCAAGCTGCCGCAGCCCGAGCGCGCGAACTTCGTCGGCTTCACCGTCACGGTGGATGGCCATCCGGTCGAGCCGGAGCTGGAGGAGCGCGCCTTCGTGGGCGAGCGCGAGGTCACCGACCTGCTGCGCCGCCACGGCCTGCCGCTCAACCCGCTGCGGGTCTCCGAGCTGGTGGCGGCCCAGAAGCAGATCGACACCGCCGCCTGGGCGGAGCTGGTCAAGGCCGGCCTGTTCCCGGACGCCGAGGGGATGACCGAGGGCCTCTGGCGCAGCGAGGCGAAGTTCCACTGGCTGCAGACCTTCCTCCCGGGGAAGGACGTCCGGATCGCGCACAGCTACGCCCCGGTGAGCGGGTTCCATGTCCTCGATCTGAAGGAAGCGTCCCGCGACAGCTACCGGGCGACCTACTGCCTGGACGATCCGGGGCTCGCGGCGATCCGGCGTCTGCACGCCAGGGCGCGGAACGCGAGCGGATACCTGCGGGCCTTCGTGGTGCCCTACATCGTGACCACGGCGCGCAACTGGGCTTCGCCGATCGGGCGCTTCACCCTGACGGTGGACAAGGGGATTCCGGAGGCGATCGTGAGTTTCTGCCGCACCGGCATCCGGAAAATCGGGCCGACCACAATCCGCTGGGAGGCCCGGGACTACGTGCCCGATCAGGACCTGCGGGTCCTGTTCGTTTTGCCGGGGCCGGGCCCGATGGGGATCCGGTAGGGCCGCCGCCCTCCCCGATCTTCGAGAGGCTTCGCCGTTCACGCCGCGGCTCGCGCGGGCGCGACGTGCCCCCTCTCTTCCGTGCGGGCTTGGGGATTCACACGTCTATCGGAGAACATGCGCGAACGGCACCGCTTCTCTCCCTCCCCCGCAGAGGGGGGAGGGAGACGCGCGGAGCCGCCTTCGCCTTTCCAAGCGAGATCTGCGAACATCGTAGCTCCGCTTGCGGGGAGAGAGGGGACCCGCGCCCTGTCTTGAGGCCGTACGGCCGAAGCCGATCTGTGACTCCGCAGGCTCGTAGAGGGTGAGGGAGGGCGCATGAGCCAGTCGGGCTGCCCCGCTTGGCAACCGCACGACGATCCCAAACCCGAGAAGTGTGAATCTGCAACGCAAGCAAGGCGAGGGGATCGCTGCGGTCATCGTCGGCGCAGCGGGCGACCTCTGAGGCTACGAACTTGCAGACGGGACGAGGCCGCGGCTGGCCAGACGCGGAGGGCCGGACCTCGCGGCCCGGCCCTCCAGATAACCGCGACCCTGCGGCCGGCTTACTTCGCGGCCGGAGCGGTGCCGGCGGCCGGGGCAGCGCCCGCGGCGGCACCGCCCTGCTGCTCCAGCTTCTTGCGCATGTCCTCGGAGCGCTTCTCCAGCTCCGCCTGGAGCTTCTTCTGCTGCTCCTCGAGCACCTTCGGGTCGATCGCCGGGCCGTCGAAGGCTTTGCCGAAGCCGGTCAGCGGCACCGCGAAGGTGACCTCGCGCTGGGTCTGGTTCTGGACCGAGACGTTGAGGGTCGTGCCCTTCTTCATCGCGGCGATTACGCCGGCATCGACGCCCCCGGCCTCGGCGAAGCAGCCGTTCGGGAAGCAGACTGCGAAGCGGCCGGCGGTCGCCGCCTGGCCGTCGATGCTGAAGCGGATGCCCGGCTGCAGCAGCAGGCCGAGCGGCAGCAGGTAGCGCACCACGCGCACCTCCTGCTTCTGAGCGGGGTTCTTCATCTCGTAGACCGCCACCGCTAGCACCGGCTGACCCTGGTCGGACACGAAATCGCGGGTCGTGTAGCAGATGTCGGTGCCGGAGGCCTGGTCCTTGCCGCAGACCTTGGTCCAGTCAGCCTGGCCCGGCTCGGACTTCACCGCGACGATCTGCGGGCCGGTCTGAGCCGCCGGCGTGTTGGCCGCGGGGGTGCCCGGAGCAGTCGGCGCCGGCGCGGCCGGAGCAGGCGCTGCGGCCGCAGGCTTCTTGGGCTGCGCGAGGGCCGGGGCGACCGCGAGGCCGAGGCCCGCAAAACCGAGGAGGGCGGCGCGCGCGAGCGTCGCAGGGCGGGTGAAGGACATCGGCTCTGACCCCTTAGGAAGCGATACGGTGCAGCGGGTTGATGCGGAGCCGGCCTCGCGGCCGGTCCGCCGGACCGTCCGGACGGGCGCCGCCGTGGCGCGCCGACCGGAGCTCCGGATGAAACGGTCCGGCCATCGGAGGGGACGGGCGCTTGACTGCGCGCATCTCCCGCCCCGGCGGCCGGGCGGCCTGCCTTTCCCCTGGAATAAGGCGAAGGCATGACACC
>NZ_JALNUM010000033.1:0-51393 GCF_026540795.1 Methylobacterium sp. GC_Met_2 | reverse complement strand
CTGCAATTCTCGTTGCCGATATCGTTGGTTACAGCCGTATCATGGGCTTAGATGAGGCTGGCACCATCAAGCGCCTGAAAGCACTCCGTCGCGATCTCATTGACCCCGCTACCAAGACGGCTCAGGGCCGGATTGTGAAGACCATGGGCGACGGTCTGCTGGTCGAATTCCCTAGCCCGCTGAGAGCCGTTTCCTGCGCCGTTCGCATCCAACGCGCTATGGCCAACTGGGAGCCGGCCTTGTCCGAGGGCCGACGCTTCAAGCTCCGCTTCGGCATCAACGTGGGCGACGTTGTTGCTCAACCCGACGGTGACCTTTTCGGTGACGGCGTAAACGTAGCCGCTCGGCTCGAACCGCTAGCGGAGCCTGGGGGTCTGTGTGTGTCACGGTCCGTCCATGAACAAGTCCGGGACAAGCTGGCCTACCGTTTCGAGGACAAGGGCAAGCTGGAACTCAAAAATATCGCTCGGCCGATCGGCGTGTTCGCCTTGTCTGCCGATGCCGTCCGCTCTTTGACACTAGCCGACGATGAGGAAGAGGATGAGGAAGCCTCTGAGCCAAGCCAGGGGCAGACACTCGCATCAACGTCCCAATTTCCGCGCCGTCGCGGTCTGGTCCCGATTGCCCTAGCTGCAACGGTCGTCGTAGCCGTTGCGGGCTCCTATGGTTGGTCGGTCACACGTGCAAAAGCGCCTTCTCTTGAGAACACGCTTGCCGTCCAAAACGGCTTACCGCCGAAGCCCCTGCCACCCCTTTCCCTAGTGGTGCTTCCTTTCGCCAATCTCAGCAACGATCCCGACCAGGAATATTTCGCCGACGGTTTGACCGAGGACCTTACCACCGACCTGTCACATCTCGCCGGAAGTTTCGTGATCGCACGTAACACGGCCTTCACCTACAAGGGTAAGGCCGTTGATGTGAAACAGGTCGGGCGAGACCTGGGGGTTCGCTACGCTCTTGAAGGAAGTGTTAGAAGAACCGGTGAACACGTGGTTCTTAATGCGCAGCTAATCTCGACAGAAACCGGAGCACATATATGGGCCGATAGATGTGACGGCGAGCGCAGCCGATTGGGAGAAATCCAGGCCGAGTTTGTAGCGAGACTAGCAAGATCTTTAGACGTTCAACTTAGTCAAGCAGAGGGACTTCGAGTCCTCAGGGATGGAGCTATAAATCCCACGGCTGCCGACCTTAACATGCTTGGCTGGGCTGCTATGAATCGGGCAAGAACGCCCGCGAATACATTAGAGGCTCGCAGTAAGTTCGAGCAGAGTCTGAGCATAGATGTAAATAACCCTCAAGCGAAGATTGGACTTGCGCGAGCCATCTCTCAAGCCGTCAATACAAAAGTAAGCAAGGACACTGTTGCTGATAGTCAGATTGCATTAAAACTAGCAAACGAAGGTTTGGCAGCAAACCCGCAAAGTCCTATGGCCCATTACGCGAAAGCAGAAGCACTTCGAGCAACGAAAGATTTTGAGCTAGGATTGTGTGAAATTGCCGTTGCCGTGGAATATAACCCAAATATGGCAATTGCTCACGCACTCGCGGGAATAACAGAACTTTGGAATGGAAAGGCTGCTAATACCTTCGGGCATGTCGATAAGGCAATCAGACTTAGTCCGAAAGACCCGCTAATTAATGCGTGGGAATATTATATTTGTCATGCCCACACCCATCTAAAGCACTGGGACGATGCTATAAATTGGTGTAACAAATCGGTAGGCCATGTGCCTTACTATTTCTCATATATTGATCTTGCGGTGGCACATGCCTAGTTGGGGCATAAAGAAGAAGCGAAGGAAGCAATTGATAATGTGCTTAAATTGATGCCTGGACTGACATTATCTGCTCTTGCAAAGGCTGATTATTCTCGAAATCCTACTTTCCTGAAAGAATATCAGCATATCGTCGAGGGCGCTCGACTGGCGGGACTTCCTGAAGGCCCGACCGATTAAATTCGGCCCTACACCCCGACGGAGGAGCTTCTCTCTCGACGTGTCTTGAAGCGCGCTAACTACGAAACGATCCGGGCTGCGGTCACTGCCCGGTAGCTCGGAGGTCCCCCTATGGCTCCAATCCCAGAAGCATCAGCAGCCCAGCTTCCGTTCACGGGGCTGGAGATGCGGAATCTTCGTTTAGACCCATGTGCAGCCTACAAAGCGGCGAAGCGGTCGATTCATGAGACCATCAGGGATGGCAAAACGGGTCTAGATCTCTCCGGCTACGGCCTCACTGAGCTGCCCGAGGAAATTGCACAGCTCTACGAATTGAACGTAAGTTTTGATTTCAGGGGCTGCGCACGCCTGACAAAGCTCCCCGCTGGCTTTCGAGCCAAGGGAAGTGTTCTACTCGACAACTGCACTGGTTTGACCGCACTGCCTGAAAGGATGTCCGTCGGAGGCGGCTTATGGCTGACTAATTGCTTGAGCTTAAGTGCGTTGCCCAGTCACTTGTCGGTTGGAAGCCGCCTTCATTTGATTGGCTGCAGAGGGCTGAGGGCCGTTGGGGACGGCCTTTCCGTCGGTGGCGAGCTTGACGCGGCGGTCTGTGAAGCCTTGAGCATGCTACCGGAAAACTTGTCGGTTGGTGGCGGCCTCCATCTCGAAGGTTGCATAAATTTGGCGGCGCTGCCGAATAAGTTATCTGTCGGGGGAGACCTCTGGCTGATGGACTGCGAAGCTCTAACGACATTACCGACAAGCTTATCCGTCGGCGGCTACATCCATTTGGAAGGATGCACGGGTCTGGAAGCTATACGGGCGCGATTTGAGGGCTGACTACGAAACCATCCGGGCGACGGTAACCAACCGATAGCCCTCTAAAATAGCCTGGCGGCGCCTCACGAGGCCGGCCTGGGCTCCCGCAGGGTCGTTGCCAGTGCATCGGCGTGCAGCCGACGGAACGGCGTTACCTTCCGAGGAACGAAAAGCGAACCTCCGGCTTGTCAAAGCTAGACGTCTTCATAGTTGGTCTCAAGGAAACGAGGGCCATGCACTGTGAAATTGAATTCTTGCCGGTAGGGGCAGGTTCGAAGGCTGGCGACGCTATCGTGGTGCGCTACGGCTACGATCATGATTTTAAGCTGATGCTGATCGACGGCGGCCATGCCAGTACGGGCGAGGAAATCATTGAGCATCTGCACGCTAATTTCGGCAAGGATGCATCTCTGGAACACGTGTTGCTGACGCATTCGGACGCCGATCATGCCTCCGGTTTGCGAACGGTGCTTGAGAGGGTCAGTGTCTCAAACCTGTGGCTGCACATCCCTTGGTTGTTGGCTGAAGAGGTCCGACATCTGTTCAAGAACAAGCAGTGGACCGAGGATGGGCTGAGGACGGCCATCAAAGCCGAATACGATATCATCAGCGAGGTCGTAGACCTTGCGCGCACTCAGGGCACGACGCTGCACTACCCGTTCCAAGGCAAGGACATCGGACCCTTTCGGGTCTGCTCGCCCACTTGGCACGCCTACAAGCATCTGCTGCCGCAATTCGAGAAGACGCCCGACCCCGACCAGGCCGCGATCGAAGCGGCCGGCATGTGGATCCGGAAGGAGTCTGCGATCACCAAGATGGTCGAGGCGGCGCGAGCGGCCATTCAGAGTTGGACCACGGAGAGTTGGGACAACGAGCGCCTGCGGGACGGCGGCGTAACGAGCGCCAGCAATGAATCGAGCGTCGTGCTGTATGGCGCTTTCGAGAACGCCAACACGGTGCTGCTGACGGGCGATGCTGGCCTGAACGGCCTAAGGTGGTCGGCTGACTATGCAGATAAGGCGGGGCTGCCCCTCCAACTGTTTAGCTTTGTGCAGATCCCGCATCACGGCAGCCGCCGCAACAGCGGGCCGACCGTGCTCAATCGCCTCATCGGCCCGAAGCTGCCGCAGGGGACAGGTGAGCGGTACTCGGCTTACGTCTCGGCGCCGGTCAACGACGACCAGCACCCGCGGCGTATCGTGCTCAACGCCTTCAAGCGCCGCGGTGGACGCATCTACGCGACGCAGGGCGGAAAGAAGGTTTATTGGGGCGGCTTTGCCCCCCGCCCCGGATATTCGACGGCTACCGGACTGCCGTTTTACACCGAGGTTGAAGAGTATACGTGAGCGGTGAATCGCCCCCAAAATCTCTCAAGGATCAGAATCGCTGGCCACTTTGGCTAACGATCGCAGCCAATTTCGCGCTGTTCTACGTCATCTCCCAATCCGATGCCCTGGCGTCGGTGGGATGGCAGGGCCTTCTTACGGGGGCAGTGAACCTCCTGCCGGTCGGGTTGGCGCTTATCGTCACCTCTGTGGCAAACGGGCTGCTCAGCGCCGCCGTGAAAGCGCGCCTCGTGTTCTTGCGGTGGCATCACGCGCTGCCGGGCAACCGCGCCTTTAGCGCGCACGCGCCGGCCGACCCGCGCATCGACCTCGAACGCCTGAAGAAGGCACTTGGCAAAAAATGGCCGGAGAGCCCCGCGGACCAGAACCGCGCATGGTACCGCATCTACAAGGAGATGGAGGGCGAAGCCGCCATCATCCAGGTTCACCGCGAGTTCTTGTTCACGCGAGATTATGCAGCGTTCGCGCTCCTGTTCCTGCTGGGTTTCGGCACGGCGGCCGTGTTCCTCATCAGCGCCAGGACGGTCCAGATAGGCTACTGCTTATTTCTACTGGGGCAGTTCGTTGTCGTGCGCCAGGCTGCGGCGACATACGGGACTAGGCTGGTAACGACCGTATTGGCACGGAAGGCGGCCAAACCCTCACGCGCCGCACGGAAGTAGCGGAAAATCAATCAACCGGAGGAAGGCGATTCGCTGTCCTTGGACAGGGAGCTAGGAGGTTGACGAATTCCCCCCCCTATCCGACCCACCCCTTCTGATCCTGGCAACGCCCGGAACCAGTCAAACAGATCATCAGACGACAGGCTGTCCTCGTCGCCCTCGGGGTCCGGTGCGGCCGCCTCGTCCTCAACCCTAACCTGGGGATCGGCACTCGAACTAACCCCACCTCTAAGATTTACGCAAATCACGCATACCGCATGATTTCTCGAACTAGAGGTGGATGCTGATTCAGCGCCGATTGGCTTTCAATCGTAGTCTGCCTCCGTGGTTGATAGACCAGACAACAGATGAAGTTTGGGGTGACAAATAGGTGGGTTCGCCCTCAACGCCGATCCATAGACTGCCCGAAAGCAGACGTCTCCGATGTCCGCAACGGGTCATTTTCGTAGTTTGAACGGACCCAAGCCTACCTCCGGTTTTGGGCAGCCCTCGTAGCAGTTTGTACGACTAGGTTGGGTCGGAAGAGGACCCTTAGGGAAGTAGCTTCTGTCAGATCAGCCAGCTATTTTTCTGCCGGCACATGCCACGCCTCGGGGAGAGCAGCGCCGACCTGCGCTGCCTGCTTTGCGCTCGCACCCCACACCACAACCGCAGACGGAAATGGCGCCGGCATGGCGCCGTCTCCAAACTTCAACCGTCCCCGAAGCATGAACACGTCTGCTGGGCCAGCTACGTTCATATGCCACCAACGGGTATCAGTGCGGGCCGGCACAAGGCCAACTACCACAGCACCGCCAGACGCCTCGGCGGCACATTTTGCCACCCATTTGCCGAGTTGGCGTCCATAGGGTGGATTCACGAAGACCTGGCCCCGCCACGGCATCGAGAGACCGTCGTCACTCACAGTCAGCCGAACCCGGGCTTTCACCCGCGCCCGACTAACGTCGGTCGAGGCTGCACATGGGTCCAAGTCAAACCGGCCAAACACGCTTTCCAAGGCTGCTATCAGCTCGCGAGGTGTCTCCCAGCCGTGAAAGATAGAACTGTTGCCGGTCCCGGTGTAGAACCCAGCCGTCGTGCCGATCGGCGCTAAATAAAAGCCGGCACCGACTGTGGCACCGTAGGCTTCCAGCGTCTCCAAGCGACCGGGACCACCTGCTTCCAGCACGGCCAATGTGGTGCGCGATACGTCAAGCATGCGAGCGAGCGCCCGCCGGCTCAATCCGCGACGGCGCCGTAAGGTGGCAAGCGCGGTTCCTGTGGGACCAGCGACAAGGCTGCGACCTCGCAGTTCGTGCTCGACCGACCGCAACACCGTCGACCAGCTTGTGAGCGTGCCCCGCCCCCGTTCCAAATTGCGAACGGTCGCAACGCTGATCCCGGCCGCGTCAGCAAGTTGAAGTTGGGTCATGCATGGGCGCCGCGTCGCCTTAAGTGCCGCCCCAAGCGAGGAAAGTTGGGCCACACGGCGCCTCGCTCCACCCTGAAATGCCTAGATAGTTGGGCCAACGGACACGCTTGAGTCAACTGACCCCACCGGTTGAATACTAATTCCGGTTGCCGAGAGCTCATTCGCATAATTCGCATCCCCGTCCAACCAACTGGTGAGCGATCGTTCGGTCGCAGGCGCCGAGCTGCTCTCCGCTTACCCTTCAGCCAGCAGTATCAAGGCCTGAGTTTATGAACCTACTTACGTTTATTGAACAAATGAGTAGATAGACTATCAATTCTATCTAAACTTCATAGTCGCTAAGTTTCAAGCGGCATTCGACAATCATCAAACAGTCATATTGGATTTAAAAGGCGTAATGAATATATTAATGGCATTCGCCCAGTAGCGTTCGGCATCAAAAACTGATATGTTCGGCTCAAATGAATTTCAATAGCGCAAAATAGGATTTGACACATCTGCGAAATCTGGTGGTCCAGAAAGTCCATCCACATGATCAAAGAAACATCATCTCACCCTTTCGCCAGCACGCGCCGTCTTGCTGCTATCATGTCCGCTGACATCGCAGGCTATAGTCGCTTGATGGGGCATGACGAGGAAGGGACCCATGCTCGATTGACACGCTACAAACGCGACATCGTTGATCCAACCATTACGGAGCACAGCGGATCAATCGTTAAACACATGGGTGATGGTTTTTTAGCCGTCTTCGATAGCCCGCTTGAAGCGACCCGTTGCGCGATTGTGATTCAACAAACGATAGCTGCGCGAAACTCGACAGTATCGGACAAAAATCAATGGTTGCAATATCGAATCGGCATTAATCTTGGCGATATCATTTTCGAAGCTGACGATGTATTTGGGGATGGTGTAAATATTGCCGCAAGGTTGCAAACCGCAGCTAAGCCGGGGGATGTGAACATTTCCGGGGGCGTATACGAGCAAATCAAGAATAAGCTTGTCTGCGGATATCAATCTCTTGGCGATGAGCGGCTTAAGAATATCACTGATCCAGTTCGAATCTACCGAGTTCTGCCTGATCCGTCTGCTGTCGGACAAGCAGAGCCCCGCTTGAAGCGATTAATTCGAACGGCCGTTCCACTCGTTGGTGCTTGCGCACTGACTTTTGGTGGGGGCGCCTGGTATGCCAACCGCAACACTAATACTGATCCAGTGGTCGCATCCGTCACGACTCGCCAAACTGAAATTCCTTTAGCGAATGTTCCGCCGCGGCCTCCGTCGGCTAAAGTCATCGAAGCTGTTTCGTCGGAAGCGCGAGCGGATACCGCTAGCCCCGCCCAAGTGGTTCCACCCCCTCTCATATCGCTTTCAGAACCTCGGATGGTGGCTGCGATCACGCCACCACCCCTACAAAAAGCGAAGCCGTCCTCGCAAACTAAGGGGTCTCGCGAATGTTCCGACTGTCCAGATATGCTCAATCTCCCCGGCGGTGAGTTTCGAATGGGAAGTTCGTCGGACTTCACCGAAAAACCAATTCACCTCGCTGTTGTTGCACCTTTTGCCTTGAGCCGTATACCTATAACATATGCTCAATGGCAGTCGTGCATTGCGGCAAACGAATGCAAATATCGGCCGGAAGGCGGAAGTGATCTTCCAGTCACAAATATCAGTTGGAATGATGCCCAGCAATACGTTGGCTGGTTATCGAAATCAACATCGAGGCCGTATCGTTTGCCAACAGAAGCGGAGTGGGAATTCGCAGCGCGTGCCGGAACTGTCACTGCCTTCTGGTGGGGTGCGCAGATGACGCCTGGCTACGCCAATTGCCGAGGATGCGGAACGCCACACGATCCCGAGAGGCCGATACAGATCGAGTCGCTGCCACCAAATGCCTTCGGCTTACAAGGCATGGGCGGCGGGGTTTCCGAATGGGTCTCGGACTGTTGGCACAGTAGCTACCATGGGGCGCCACGGACTGGGTCTTGGGAGACTCCGAATTGTCGAGAGCACGTCTTACGGGGCGGGTCCTGGCTCAGTGACCCAGACGATGTGAGAGTCAGCAGCCGTGAACACTACGATAGCGGTGTCCGCTATCCCACCCATGGGTTCCGAGTGGCGATCAGCGGAACCGGGGAGAAAAACCGATGAATAATCTGAGTGGTTACATGTGCTTCACTGGAATGATGCTGTTATGCAGCCCAGGCTATGCGCAAACGCCAGCCCCCGCTGATGCGGAACTATACCTCATTTCACCGAGAGACGGCGCAAAGCTTAGGAGTCCGATAACTGTGCGGTTCGGTCTAAAAAATATGGGCGTGACTCACGCCGGCGATACGGCATCAAATATGGGACATCATCATCTTCTTATAGATGTGACAGACCCCATCAATCCCACCGAGGCTTTGCCCGCAAACAAAAAATATCTCCATTTTGGAGCCGGCCAAACAGAAACAAAGATAGAACTTCCTCCAGGGAATCATACTCTTCAGTTAGTGCTTGGCGATGCTAACCACAAACCTTTCAAGCCTGTTGTTTTTAGCAAGATTATTCACATCCGGGTCCTGCGTTCTAACGCAGATGCTGCCTTTTGAAGATTGTTTCAGCATACAAAGTTCTAAACGTGAAAGAACTTCAGACACGCTCTAACTCGTCTGCTAAATCTGAAAGGTAGTTCAGGATGCGGTCGCCGGCCGGACCATCTAAGCACTCAATTTCGATGGTGACGGCCTGAGTTCTTCCCCTGGAAAGCCGCAAGATAGCTTCCGCAGCCTCCCCCGCTTTCCGTTCAGTGTCAGACTCGATTTTGACCGTGCACTCCGGCGCACTGATCACGATGCGACAGAAAACGTGTTCCATGAGATGCAAACGTTGGGGAACGGCTCCGGTTCGCCTGGCCACCTGCGACGTAGGCACTCTCAATACCTTGTTGCCTAACGACATCTGTGTCGGTGCCCGACTGAGGTCAGAGACCTTCGTGATGCGAGTGTTACCTCGCTCAGAGCCAACCTACGTTCTGGCCAATCAGAAATCACGACCGTCCAAAGCGCGAGGCTTTCCGTCCTCGTCTAGAGCCACGTAGGTGAACACGCCCTCAGTCACCTTCTCCGGGTTAGTGCCGGATCGATCCCGCACCCAGGTCTCGACCTTGACCGCTATAGACGTGTCGCCTTCCTCCTGAAGGGTGCAGTAGACACTTACCTCGTCCCCAACCGAGATCGGCCTTAGGAAGCGCATGGCCTCGATGCTCACAGTCACGAACCGGCCCGGGGCGCGTTGAGCGACGAAGGTCCCGCCGGCAAGATCCATCTGAGAGACGGTCCAACCTCCGAAAATGGCTCCGCTTGCGTTGGTGTCGCGTGGCATCGCCACGGTGCGTAAATGAGGACCACCAGGGACGTTCGGGATCTCGTCAGTCATATCTCCCTACTCCGTCCCACGGTGCCGTCCAGGAACCCGCCTTGGCTAGCAGTGCGCCCCGTAATGGACGAACAGG
Organism: Methylobacterium sp. GC_Met_2; assembly: GCF_026540795.1. Classification (NCBI taxonomy): domain Bacteria; kingdom Pseudomonadati; phylum Pseudomonadota; class Alphaproteobacteria; order Hyphomicrobiales; family Methylobacteriaceae; genus Methylobacterium; species Methylobacterium sp. GC_Met_2. The sequence continues at coordinate 41,722 of NZ_JALNUM010000033.1, read as the reverse complement.
TCAGCAGGGTCTTAGTTCGCGGAGACTCACGCCCGGTGTGCGGTCCAGCTACCGCTGCAGGTCAGCAAACTGCCATCCTGGGTCCGCCACGTGCCCCGGCCGATCTCATCCCCCTCGACCCTTCCCATCACAAGCGCCGTCGTTGCCGCTGTCGAAATCGTCCCTCTCACAGCTCCAGCCTGTGAGATCCCGCCACTGACTGAATACAGGATGCTTGAGGATACGGTCGCCTCACCGCTCGCGACATTCATCTCGAGGCTCAGGGTGGCAGGACATGACCCACTCATAGTGGTGGCGTTGATGGTCCATCGCCCATCATACTTGGCTGGCACAGACACCGGATTGCCCGCCGCTAACGCCAGCGGAGCGCCAGCGAGCCATACCAGGACTGCCGCTGAAAACGCTGTTCGATGCATCATGTGAACCGCTGTCTGTTCCCCCGGGAGACACCTACGTCGGGTAGGTCGCGTAGCAAGGGCACCAAGGGCCGCGATGGGGCGGTCGATAAGCCTCAGACTCGCTCATGCCGGTCAGACATCGGCCCGATAATCGTTTCCAGTTCGGTCCAGCCCTCCAGCTTGGTCCCAGCGCGGCCGTCGGTTCGAATCACATCACAACCTGAAGCACGCAACGCCTCTTGCTGAATGGCCAAGCTCCGTGTTGAACTGCTCACCCGAGCGTAACCGTAGGTAGCGATGAATGCCCCCATCTTGTCAGCTTCAAGATCCGCCCGCCATGCCGTCTCATGAAGCAAATGCGGATCCTAAAAGGACACGCGCCACGGGCCGGAGCGTCTCATTGCTCTGTCTCGAATAAACTTACTCCAACAAGTCACTCAGCAAGCGACCTCGACCTGAATAAGAAGTTGTAGGCAACCTTCCTAGAAATTGCCGTGCAAAGTTGAGATTGAGCCCTTTTAGGAGGCTGTCGGTGGATCCAATCAGCACCGCATTGATGCGAGAGTTTGTCGCTCAGAACGGCCTTGATGAACTCGACGAAGCCAAGCAGTTTGAGCACTTTTCAACATTCGCCGTTATTTCTTCTCGGTTCAGCGATGACTTCGACACGGAAGACTTGGTAACGGGTGGAATATCAGATCTCGGCATTGACGCGTTTGCTGTTATAGTCAACGGTCGTATTATCGACGATGCGGATGGAGTGACAGACCTGCTCAATCTTAATGGCTATCTGGATGTTGAGTTCGTTTTCATTCAGGCCAAGAGAAGTTCTCGTTTCGAGGGATCGGCACTTCTCGCTCTAGGCGACAATTTGCGTAACGCGATCTTTAACGATGAGCCGGCGCTTCCTGTGAGCGACGATATCAAACGACTGGTTGAAATTAGAAGACGGGTTTACGAGTCTGCGGCCCGTTTGAAAGGCAATCCTGAGTGTCGCATTTTCTATGTCACTACGGGTCATTGGAGCAATGACGAATATTTAGTTTCCATCATAAATCGCAAGGTGCGCGAGTTAATGGAAACAAATCTTTTCAAAGACGTGAAATATACGCCGATCGGCGCGCAGCAGCTTCATGAGTTATACAGGAACACAAAAAGTAGCGTCAGCCGGGATATTACGTTCGGTAGATTTGTGGTCCTCCCGACAATTAAGAGTGTTCGGGCCTCCTATCTTGGAGTTCTGCCTGCAACCGAATACATCAAGTTGATTACGGATGAGGACGGCAATATACTGAAGTCCGTGTTTATCGACAATGTAAGAGATTTTCAAGGCGAGAACCCGGTAAACATTGGTATTACTAGCACCATCACAGGCGGTTCTCTGGATCAATTCGCGTTAAGAAATAACGGTGTTACGATTGTGTCCCGCGAGATTTCAACAACCGGAGACGTTTTTACATTGCGCGATTATCAAGTGGTCAATGGATGTCAGACAAGTCACGTTTTGTATGCGCAACAGCAAAGCCTTACAGATGCCTTGCTCATACCTGTTAAATTGATACACACCGATGACGAAGAAATAACGCAGGAAGTTATTAAATCAACTAATAGGCAAACACCGATTGATGAAAATGACCTACTTGCCCTGACACAATTTCAGCGCAATTTGGAAGATTATTATGGTGGTTTTCCGCAAGATCAAAAACTATACTATGAGCGACGGTCAAAACAATATGCGGGACAGCTAGACGTCGAGAAGTCGCGTATTGTTCCCGTAGGGATGCAACTAAAATACTTCGCTTCTATGTTTCTTGATGCCGCGTACCAAGCGGGGCGCTATCAAGGAACGCTTTTGGCCTCTGTCAAGGACCGTGTGTTCAAAAGCGAGCATCGGCCAGAGCCTTACTACACGGCCTCGTTGGCTTTCTATCGATTCGATGCGCTTTTGAAACGACTCGTCGGCGAAGAACGTAAGCTTCGGTCCTTCAAATTTCATCTCCTGAATGCATTTAGGTATCGATATGAGCCATCTGCGCTCCCGCCTGTCGCTGACAAGCGGATTGCGGCATATTGTGCGCACTTGAATGAAATCTTGTGGGATCAGGAACGTTGCCGGGCGGCATTCGAGGTCTGCGCAGACATCATACGCGAGTCTGCAGCAAGTCGCTCTATTCCTCTTGCTCGCGATGCCGCAAAGACAAGGGATCTATCTGAAGAAGTGAAAACACGGGCGATGGCCCAAAATCCGCGCAACGTTGTAAGTGGATGACACTTCTCTTAGAAGTATGTCCTGTCATCTCGGAAATATCGAATCAGGCTTTCGACATTATCGGCTTGCCATTGATCCCTCGCGGTCCTTCAAAGCTTTGGGTTCGGCCCTATCTGCCATCGGGAGGTGATCGTTTTTTTGGGACCCCGGCTATGGTCATCGACCTGATCCTGGCCCTGGAGGGTGACAGATCATCCCCGGCGTTCCGACTAAGTGGGACAGTGATCGCTTCGACGTGGTGCTTCGGTTTGATAGGGCGGTGCCGGACGCTCCCTGGTCCTTTCGCCAACTCGCTACGTCTCTTTATGTGGGGACGGCGACGCCCCATTCTCCGAGCTTGGAGGTTTGAGAGCGGGATATCGGCGGGCGATCCGCCACGGCTCCGGCCTGGCGATGGCTGACACTACTAGACGAACTGCGGGAGGCGCTCAGAACCCGTTAAGGCTTGCAGGTCTGGCCTGTGGGGAGCATCAACAGTGTCGCTCATCCCGGCGAGGCAAGCGCCAGAACGTGTGTGGCCCATAGGTCTAGGGCATCCCGCTTTTCCCGAGCGTAGGTCGCCCGGTTGTAGACCCCAGCGACCCCGGCTTTTGCACCGGATACGTGATTCAGCACAGCTTCTATGACGTGTGGCAATACCCGAAGGTTGGCCATGCCGGTGGCCGCCGTCCTTCGAAGATCGTGAAGTCGCCAGGGTGTCATCGCGATCCCGGATGCGGTGATCCGCCTATCAAGGCGCTCTTTCGAGTTCGACCACCCGCTGAACGCCCCTACACCATGACCGAACATCGGGCGGCGGCCCTCAACCCGTGGCTGAGTCGCCAGGATCTCAAGCACCGGACGGGACAGTGGAACCTCATGCGCTAGACCATTCTTCGTTCGTTCCGAGTGAATGGTCCAGACGGCGGCGCTAAAATTTAGCTCGGCCCTCGCCATCGATCCAACCTCGTCACGACGTTGGCCAGTGAGCAGGAGTAGGCGCACGATCCGCCCGTAAGTGTCATCCCGACACGCCTGCCAAATGGCGCGCAACTCTTCCTCATTCAGCACACGGTCCCGCGCCCTCTCGTCCGCCGGCCGGTTGGTTCCTACGACTGGGTTGCCCTCTGCGAGTCCTTCACCCATGGCCCAAGTGAACATTGCCGAGAGCGCGGACCGGGCGCGAACCGCTTTGATTCGGTGGCCATCGCTTGCGATTGCATTGATTTGTGCGGCGACATGCGCTCGCCTGATCTCATTCACCGGCATGCCTGCCAACGGCTGCCAGTCACGCTTGATATGCCGCTCTACCTCTACAAAAGATCGTGATCTCAGCCGAATTTTGGCCTGTTTCAGATACGCCTCGGCGACGCTGCTGAGTGTCACCGCTACCCCCACCTTGGCAGCAATCTTCTCTGCATGAGGGTCGATGCCGACCTGAACTCCGCTCAGGAGATCGCGAGCGCGCTTTCGCGCCTCATCAAGCGTGAGAGTTCCCACTCTTCCGACGACGACCCGCCGCGTGCGTCCATCCCTGCCGCGGTATTGGATCAGGTAGTTCCGTGAGCCACCCGCGTTCAGCTTCACGCCAAAGCCTTTCAGCGTGTCGTCCCAGGCGTAGAGTTCGTTCTTGCCGATCGGTAGCGCAAGCGCCCCGATGGAGGTTTTGGTGAGCCGCACAGGATCATCTCTAGGAAGCACACAGGAAGCAGGCGCACGACGTGTTTCGCATTTCTTGCGGTTTGCGTCGACCCTTAGACAGGTGGATAATAATTCAGAACAATGACTTAGATACACCCCCCGCCAGTGCCGCCGTAGCTCAGTTGGTTAGAGCACCAGATTGTGGATCTGGGGGTCCCCCGTTCGAGCCGGGGCGGTGGTACCATCCATTCAGCCGGACAGCGCAAGGGGTTGGCGGATCGCCGGCCCCTTTTGCGTTTGGGGTTCGCTCGATGACGCTGGGGTGCCTTGGATGCGCATCCGCAGTTCCCCCCGCGACCCGGGGACGCTAAGACCGCCCCTGAGCGCGGCGGCGGATTGCGTCCCGCGACCGGGTTACCGGGACACATGAGATGAGCATTCCCGAACGGCGCGTGCGAACCCTCTTCGACGAAGCGGCCATCGCCAAGCGCAACGACGAACTCGCCGAGGAGATCCTGGCCGCACGGCCGGAGAACCTCCTGGTCGTGGCGGTGCTCAAGGGCAGCTTCATGTTCGCCGCCGATCTGCTGCGGGCGCTGCACCGGGTCGGGCTCGCCCCCCAGGTCGAGTTCGTGCACCTGTCGAGCTACCGCACCGGAACGGTCTCCAGCGGACAGGTCGAGATCCTGCGGGACGTGCAGAGCGAGGTGCGCGGGCGCGACGTGCTGCTCGTCGACGACATCCTCGAATCCGGGCGGACCGTCGTCTTCGCCAAGGATCTGCTGATGGCGCGCGGCGCCCATCGGGTGCTCACCGCGGTCCTGCTGGAGAAGCCCGGCAAGCGCGCCGTGACCATCGACGCGGATTTCGTCGGCTTCATCTGCCCCGACGTGTTCGTCGTCGGCTACGGGATGGACGCCGCCCACGCCTTCCGGCAGCTGCCCTTCGTGGGCGTGGTCGATTTCGACAGCGGCGATCCCGATCTGTTCGATCCGTAGCGTCCGTCGGGGCGACGCGGCATTTTCGCCGCAGGCGCCGTCGATATGCCTGTATTCGGTGCATGGCGTCTTGACAGGCGGCGGGCAGGTCTGCGTCTGTCGTCTGTCAAGGGCCGACGTCGTCACGACGGGGGACCCGGGAATCGAGGACGTTTACGGGACCCCATGGCGCGCATCCTCCTGGTGGATGACGAAGAGACCGTCCGGGGCTTCCTCAAGCGGGGGCTCGAGATCGACGGACACGCGGTCGTCACCGCCAACGATGGAAGCGACGGGCTCGACCGCCTCAACGAGGCCGATGGCGGCTTCGACCTGATGCTCACCGACATCCGCATGCCGCTCATGGACGGCATCGCCCTGGCGCTGGCGGCCAAGCGCGACTTCCCGAACCTGACCATCCTGCTGATGACCGGCTTCGCGGACCAGCGCGAGCGGGCGCGCGGGCTCGACGCCATCGTCACCGACGTGCTGACCAAGCCCTTCTCGCTCGCGGACCTGCGGGCCACGGTAAGGCGCGCCCTGGCCGCCTGATCACCGGCCCTCACGGCGCGCGAGCGGCCCATGGCCGAACCCCATGGGGCGACCTACGTCCGGGGGCCATCCAGCGAGAGACCGGCCATGGCCTTCCCCGATTCGAACGAACCCAGCGCACAGGCGATCGACGATCTGGAGCTGGTCAACGCCCTGATCGAGCGCAAGGAGGCCGGCGAGCCGGTCGACCCCGATATCCAGGCGCTGCTGACCGACATGGAGCGGCTGGGGCTCACCGGCACCGATGCCTACGCGACGCTCGACGCCTACCGGCCGGGTCCGGCAACCGGGGCCACCGGCGGGGACGACGCGGACGCGACTCCAGCCTGAAGAGCGGCTTACGACCGGGGTCGCGCAGGCCGACGCGTGGCCGGCTCACCTCGGCAAGCGGCACGGCCCGCTCAAGCAGCCTTTGCCGAAGCGGATGCCGGTTCGGCGTAAAGGAGCGCGCCGAGGCAAAGTCGGAGCGCTGTGCACGATTGCGATGCGATCGGGCACGGCCCCTGCCCGAAGCGATCAAGTTGTCAGGACCTGTTGTCACGGCGGTAAGCGTGAAGACAGCTACGCGACGCTGCGTGCGCTGCCTTCAAGCGAACGAAGCCACCGTGGCCTATCTGTCCAACCTTGGGATTCTTGAGGTCGAACATGACAGCCGAACAGCGTCTCTCGGGCAGGACGGATTGCTTCAGCGCCGGGCATATCGTGGTCGCCGACACGGGCAGGCGGCTGCGCTGCCTCGTCTGGAACATGTCGGATACCGGCGCGCTGCTGGAGGCCGGCGATGACGACGCCGTACCCGAAACGTTCACGCTTCTGACCGCGATCGACCAGACGTCGCGCCGCTGCAGGGTCGTCCGGCGCACCGGCGCCCGGTTCGGCGTGGTCTTCGCTGAAGCCTGAGCGCCCGGCCTCATCGGCGGAGCCGCCGGCCGGACCGGGACACGCTCCGCGGGTCCGGGGGCCGATCGAGGCTGGCTCGCGCGACAGCGAAAAAGTTTTGCCTACCAGTATTGTCGTCTCAAGGAACCGCGCGGGCTCACACCCATCTGCGTGTTCCAGGATGCCGCGCGCCTTCTGACGCCCGGTCCTGCGGCGATTCCACGGCCCGATCCGGCGGAAGCGCACGGCAGGACCGCGATCGCCCGAGATGATCCGCCCCACCCCTTCGATCGACAGAGGAGACCATGATCCGACTTCGTGACGCCATGCTTTCGTCCACCCTGTTGCTGGCTCTTGGCGGGGCATCGACATCGGCCCTCGCGGCTGGTCGCTTCGACGGAGCTTGGTCGGTCGTCGCCACGACCGACACCGGGGCTTGCACCGGGCCCTACCTCTACCCGATCGTCATCCGGGACGGGACCGTGGACGATGCCGGAGGGAACGGGGTCGACGCATCCGGCCGCACCACGGCCGATGGCCGGATCAGCGGCACGATCCGGAAGGGCCTTGCCAGCGTGATGGTGTCGGGCCGCCTGCGCGGATCCGGCGGGACCGGGCGGTGGTCGCTGGCCGGCCTCGGCTCGTGCTCGGGCCGGTGGACGGCCCGCCGCACAAGCTAGGGTCCTGCCCCGCCCCCGATCGAGGCGAGGCCCAGGGTGTTGCGCGCCCGTGCCGGGCCAAACGAACGCGCGGCGAACGCAATCCGCCGGGCCGTGCGCCTTGACGAAACGCCCTCAAACGTAGTCAAACCCACGCCTGATGCACCGAAACCGCCAGCTTCTCCAACGGTTTCGGCGCGTCCGCCGGTGTAGCACAGCGGTAGTGCAGCGGTTTTGTAAACCGAAGGTCGGGAGTTCGATCCTCTCCACCGGCACCAATTGGAACAATGACTTAGCTTCATGTTACGCCTGCTAAATGCTCGACGGGATCCGTTGGGGTAACAGGTGGGGTAACGATGGTGCTGTTTCGCGTCGGCCAGAGCCGCCCACGCCGGATGCGCGAGCGACGTTTAATGGCGTAGGTAACATCCTCGAACTGAGGAGGATGCCTTGGTCTACGTGCTCATCATCATGCTGGCCGGATCAGGCTCGGGCTCGGCGATCGGGTCCATCGAGTTCAGCAGCAAGCCTGCGTGTGAAGAAGCGGCAAAAATGATCGCGGAGTCTAACGGCATCTTTTCTGGGGCTACCGCCGTGACCGTGTGTGCCGCTAAAGGCTAAGCTCAGCTTAGCTTTCGCCAGCTTGGCGACTCCTCGTTCGATCAAGGAGCGAAGTTGGCCACTTGAACCGAAGGCAAAACGGAAACGGTTTCCGTTTTCGAAAAGCGAAACCGTTTCGCATTCGTGCTCCCCGGATTTGGGGACCGGCGAAGGGGGTGGCGTTTCGCAACCCCCCTTACCGACACAGTGCCGGCATCGGTGGGAGCGCCGGAACCCCGCTGGCTGTGAGCGGGATCGGACCTCGCCCGACCGCGATCAATGTCCGCAGGCTCCGGGTGGCGTAGTAGTTCGCCCGGCGCAGGTCCCGGGTGGCCTGTCGGACCCGCCGCGTCTGCCACCACGCTACCGTGACGATAAACGGGCTGATCAGGTGCATGCCACGTCATCCTGCGGATGGTAGCAAAAGCCCCGGTAGTCCGGCGGCAGCGCTGTGCCCGTCAGCGAGAGCACCGCCTGCACCAACGCCATGAGCATGAGTTCATCGGCGTCGACGCAACTGGCGTCGCTGTAGGCCTGCTCCTCGGAGAGTGCGATCGACAGGGCCAGTACGCCAAGGCCAGCGAATGTTGTCGGCGGTGGCAGCGTGCAGGCCTCGTTAGCGTAGTGCATGACGGCACCATGCGCTTCTGAAGCCGCCTCGCATGCCGGCGAGAAGTTAGGCGATCCCCATCCCCACTCGGTATCCCGGTGACGACAATAGAGCGCGCGGGCCTGCGCCTCCCGGGAGACGTGAGGATCAGCGGCGACTGCCGGCACGGATGCCAGCGGGGCGGCGAGGATGGCGCCGAGCGCGGCGCGGCGGGTGGAGGCGGTCATCGTCCGTTCTCCCGAGCCGCTTGCTCCTGACGGCGAGCAGCCTCCCACCCTTTTGCCAGGCGCGCAGCGGCGTCTTCGATGGCGCAGCCAAGGGTGTAGAGGCAGTCGGCGGGGGTATCGTCGTGGTGAGCGCCTAGGTGGCGGATCAGCTTCCCGAGCCGCTGGATATCCAACAGCGGCTCCTCGAAGCGCAGCAGCGTGATGCTGAGGTCAGGCTGGGAACTGGGCGCGCTCATGCCGCCCTCCCGCTGTTGAAGTAGTGAGCGCCCCGGCCGGTCCACTCGGCCGCGCAGCCGTCCTGCTCGTCGGGTTCACGATCCACATCTGGTTCGTGGTCGGAGTTTGGCTCGCGGTCCGCGTCGCCATCCATGGCGTCGAGAAGATCGATTAGGCCACCGATCAGATCTTCGAGCTCGGGTCGGGACAGAGCGCGGATGCCGTGTGTGAACTGGGGCGGATCCAAAACTGGATTGGCCGCCTGAGCGAAGTGCCGGTCCAACCCGTCCTGAATGGCCGCAATGGCTTGATTGGCGGGATCGGCCGCCCGCATCGCGCGGATGGCCTGGGTGACGGGGCCCGACTGCCTGCCGAGCCCCTGGCCTAATAAGGGTGGGGCGCTGCGGGACAGGGGTAATAAGGGCGTGCGTGTGCTATGGGCGTGGGTAGCCATGCCGCTCTCCCAAACAGAGTGGTGAGGTTAGGTCCGGTGCGGGAGCTTCCACCTTCCCGCCGGGCCGATCTCGTGTTATCACCAGATCCCGAGCCCGTCAACTCGTGATAACATGAACGTGCCGCGCAAACCTCGCCCAAAGCAGACTGGCACCTTCATCGGCGTGCGCGTGCAGCCTGAGCACCTGCAGCCACTCGACGCTTGGATTGCTGAGCATCCCGAGCCGAAGCCGTCGCGGCCGGAGGCGATTCGCGAGGCAGTGGCAGAGCACCTGAAGGCGAAGGGCTATCTGAAATGAAGCGCAGCACCGTCACAGCCTTGCTGCTCATGGTGGCCAGCCCCGTAGCCTTGGCGCAAGCGCAGCAGGACATCCCCATCCAGCACGACCTCAAGCGCATGGACCGGCTCGACCGGCGCCTCGGTATTCCGGAAGACAGCGGCCGACGTGTCGACCCGAACGTGACGCCTGATAATCCGGAAGGCGTAGTCGGCTTCGACGGACCGCCCTTCAACTACGGTGATCCTGGTGTGATCGGTGATGGACCTCTGCCGCCTGGGTCGCCGGCCGATGATGACGACTGGAATTAGACCGCGGCTGGCCCTCTCGGACTGGCTTACAAGCCAGGGTTACGTGCGGCACCGCGAGGATCCGGAGGGGGTAAGCTGATGCTCCGCACCAAATGGCCGAAGGCGAGGGGCTAGCTGAGGTGAGGACGTCGCTGCTCGCGATGGTGCTCCCTGTCCTCGCAGTGTTGGCGGGAGCCGTGAACATCCTCAACGGTCTGGGCTGTGAACACCCCCAGCTCACGGTTTTGGTAGCCGGACTCTTTGCCGGTGGCGTGGTCGCGGTACTCGCCTGAAGCCATCCATCGACCCGTAGAGGAAGCCTTGAATGCAAAGCGGTCGTAGGGAGGCGAACATGGCTAGGGGGCGATCGAAGCGCAGGCTACCCGACAGCCTGACCCAGCACTTGTCGGATCCAAAAATCATAGCCCTGAAGCCGCGGGCGAGTCGGCGTCGCCCTTACCGCGTGTCCGGATCGGCAGAGAAGTTCGCCGTATCAGCGGTCGCCCTCATCATCGTGGTGTTGGCTGGCGGGCACCTGCTGCACGCTTGGTAGGCTGTGCATGACGTCCTCACGGACTGGCTCGCCGGCCAGGGCTACGCGCGGCACCGTGTGGATCCTGAGGGAGCAAACTGATGCTTCTCATCGAGCATCTGAAGGCGAAGGGCTATCTGGAGTGAGGCTGCCCCTTTGAAGACCGACGCGGCCTTTTCGCCAACATGTGTGCTCCAGCACTTGCATATGGTGAGTCTGACTTACATAGCCCGTGTGTTCTCTGCCTGTTCTCCTGGACAGATTCCATGAAGCCCGCGTAGGCAGGGAGAGAGGTGTTCCGTGGAGCCGGTTAGCCCTATCCCATGCATGCTGCAAAAACCGCAGGTGCATACGTTTGCCGAGGCGGTGGCAGAACACTTGGGGTATATCCCTGCCGAGCCGATTGATCCTATTCTCCAAAAAATAGATGGCCGCCTAGCGTATCGCCCGTTGTTTGGGACTGCGGAAAGCGCTGACTCAATACACGTCGAGCCTTCTGGAAACTTTACCATATTTATGTCTGGAATGACGTCGTCTGAACGCGATCGCTTTACCATAGCGCATGAGTTAGGGCATTATTTTCTACATTTCCCTCTCGTTCGAAAGCGGCATCCGGGCAAGATGATGGTTGCCACGCGCTGGGTTGATGAAACCGACGCAATACAAAGGCGAGCAGAGTGGGAAGCAAACTGGTTCGCTGCGGCTTTCCTCATGCCTGCGGATGCTTTTCGTCAAGCGGCAACATTATGCGACAATGATGTGTCGGAACTGTCTGCTAAATTCGGCGTGAGTTTACATGCCGCCAAGATAAGACTCAGGACGGTGTAATCAAAAGGTTTTTGAATTGCCTGTCTGTCCGCAGTATCGGCTCCGCCTGTTTTTATCAGTCGACTTGGTAGGGTCGACAGCATACAAAGCAGGCAAGGGCAAGGATCTGGTAGAGCGAACAGCGCGGCAGCGATGGGTGGATGAAACCCGTCATTTCTACCGTGAGTTTCCGAAGTCACTTCAGAGAGAATTTGACAAAACGCCCATCAGTGGAGATGCCAGCGAAGGACTTTGCCCGCAGGTCTGGAAGACTGTAGGCGACGAAATAATATTTTGCATTAGGCTAGTCCATTCACAGCATATGGGTCGATGCGTCTGGGCATTCATCAGAACTTTAGAGTATTACTCCCGTTTCCTTGAGGCAAGCAAGATAGAATTAGACGTCAAGGGCGTGGCGTGGACTGCCGCATTCCCGGCACCGAACATTACCGTTCCAATTGCATTGAAGCATGTAGAGGTCGATGCCTCGCCAATAGGCTTACAGGATCATGAACCCATCGAACAAGAGGGGGATAAAGAGCCATCTCGGTTTGAGTTTTTGGGCAAAGAAATCGATGCGGGATTTAGAGTAGCAAAAAATGCGAGTTCAGACAGGCTCGCACTTTCTCTTGAAGCTGCTTATTTGCTCTCTGATATATGTGCACTTGGCGATTACACTTTCGTTTTCACATATGAAGGACGTGAAGCACTAAAGGGCGTGATTGGCGGGCGTCCATACCCTGTAATCTCGATAGACACCGAAAGGCGCTCTTTTCGGAGGGAAGTTCGAGCCTTTGAACAATCAATCAGTGGAGACAAAGAGGCCAAACCTCATCTGTTAAAGACATTTCTCGATGCTTTTATGAAAGATGAGAAGATAGAACCTCCATATCTTTTGCGAAAAAGCGAGGCTTTTGAAGACCACAAACTGCCGGAAACTTATCGCACTTTCAGAAAATTCTGGCTTGAGGAACAAAAAGAGGATGATCAACGCACAAAGGTTGAAGAGCAATCTGAAGATGAGACTGCTCAGCACAATGACAATGCATCCATAACGGAAACCGACGCGGAGTCGTTGGCAGCTATAAAAGCCAGTGCAGATGAGTTATTTAATAGATTTCGAGACCAGCATTGACATACTATAATTTTATTACCCAGAAATCTATAGTTGCGCCCGATCTGCAATTCAAAAGGCTATCCTCACGCCATGCGCACAGCCCTCGCCGCCCTCGCTCTCGTCGTCGCTGCCGGTGGGGTGGAGGCGGCCGATCCGCTGCCGAAGTTCAAACCCAATACCCTCTACACAGATGCCCGAGTTTCGCTTCTGAGCCTGGGTTGGCAACCGGTACCAGCGTCGAACAGATCATGCGATCAGCGCGAGAGCACCTGCCAGACCTACCCTGAGGCCGAGAGCTGCGCTCCGTTCGGATCGGCAGCCTGCTTGATGCTTTGGAAGCGCGGTGAGCAGCTTATCAGCGTCATGACAATCGGCGACAGCGATATCCTGGTTAGGTCCGCTTCTTGCCGCTCTGGCTGCTAGGTGTATCGACCAAGAAAAGCCCGCCGCGGCGAACCGGGCGGGCTGAGGAGGTTCGTGGTCTCAGGAACGAACTGGCGTCTGCTAGAGCAAGTGCCGTTCCGATGATGTGACTATAGGATCACTTCCCGCCGCCGCTGCTGGTGGAACCAAGGCGCGAGGGCTGGCCTTCGTTGCCGGCAGCCGCGGAATCGGTGGCGATGCCATCGGCGGCCCGGCCAGTCGGCGAGTACGTGCCAGCGGTCTCCGCACCGGTCGAGCCGGGCTGGCGCGTCACGACGCCAGGTGCGCCGGGCGGAACGATCACGGTGGTGCTGGTCGGGGACTCAATAACGGCCTGGGCAAAGGCCGGGGTCGCCAGAGCTGCAATCATAGCGGTGGCGAGGGCGAACTTGATCAAGTCGATCTCCTGTCGAGCGTGGTGCGGCAGGAAACTCCTGAAGCGTCTGGCAACCAAGATTGCGCACGATCGATCCGTCGCTTTGCGCACGATTGTACACCGCTGTGCGCCGCCGCACGCCAGACATAAGCGGCAACAGAAGCTTCGCCGAATGCGGCGCCTCAATCCGCCCGCCGCATCTGCGCGCCGCTGCGCTGCACGACATCCTGAAACAGCTTGCCGCTAGCGGTCGTCGCCACCCGGGTCTCGGGACCGGGCTTGTGCACGTTCACAACGACGCTGCCGTTCGCTTCCAGTGAAGGCATGGCCACAACGCCAGCGCGAGCGGCAGAGGCAGCGACCCTGGCTCCGCCGGCTCGCAATCCCTCGGCCTCAGCCTGCTGGGCCTCAAAGGTCTTCCGTGCCGATTCCCTGGCTGCCCAGCCGCCGCCGTCGGCCCGCTCCGGCAACGTTGGGGTGATGGGACTGCCGTCCGCGCGCTGTGCTGTCGGCCCTTGGCCGCGGGATGCATCTCGCTGAAGCTGCCGAAGATTAGGGATCCTGAAGTCGAAAGCCTTTTTCTTATATTTTGGGCTCTCGAACTGATCGATGGCGATCCACATCTTTTCATCTTCGGATTTTGTCCGAAGCATTTTCTGCCATACGCCACGGTATCTGCCGGTCGTCACCTCGTCCCGAAAGTGCTGCTGCTGAGCGCCAACATCATACCAAGGCACGCCCATCCCGGCGGCTTTTCTGCGGAGCGCGTCTGCGCGATCCTTGTACCATTGAGCAGTACCGATCTCGCCAACTGTGCCGATCGATTTTGGGTTGAGGTCGGCGCTGGACTCGCCCTGCATAGTCCCGACCATGGCACGAGCCGTCCCGGCGTCGGCACCAAGCCCACCCTGTTCAAGGGGCCGCTGCATAAAGTCGAGCCAAGACTGGACCCGAGCTTTGCCTTCTGCTGTGCGGGGTCCAGTCCGCCAGCGGTGACCGTGCGTAACAATGGAGCCGTCACCGGCTGATGGCATCGGAGATCCGCCGCCGATAGACGGCACGCTCGGCCGTGGGCCGATCGGCGCGATGCTGGGTTTGGAGCCGCCGAGGCCGTTGAACCGACCGCCACCCGCTGGTCTCTGCTCGCCGCCGTAGCCGGGCCCCGAACCGCCACCCGGCAGGCTTGCGCCGCCCCCGAACCCGCCCGGCCGCCGGAAACCACCACCGCCACCGAACGCCGCCGACTGGATCGTAGCACCACCGAACAGCCCGCCCTGGGTATCCATCGACTGCTTCTGGACCGTCGCGCCGCCGCGGCTCGCCTTCATCTCGTCGGTGAGGCTGTCGACGCTCTTGCGGAGCTTTTCCGACGCCTCGAAGTCCTTCTGCTTCTGATCGGGCGTGCGGCCCGAAAGCCGGGACGCATCACCCTCGGCCTCCTGCAGCTTCTGCCTCAGCTTGGCGGCCTGGTCGCGAGACCGATCCGTGGCTGTGCCGGCGCCCTCAAGACCCTCGAAGTTCTGCAGCTGCCGTTTGATCTGGGCGATGCGATCCTGCTTATCCAGCAGATCGTCGCCCGGCATCGGCGCCAGCTTGCGCGCCAGGGGCCCCGATGCCCCGTCGAGGCCGCGCACGGCCCCGGCGACATTGCCATCGCGGATCGCATGGATGGCTTCCGCGATCTCGTGGAAGGCGTGGGCCATCGACCCGGCGAGCCTGGTTCCTTCCTTGAGGAATTCGGCCGCGTCGTCGCCGGCCTGCTTCCAGTTGATCTCGGCGAGCTCCTTCTTCACGCCCTGCAGGCCCTCGCGCAGCGACTTGGTCACGTCGGCGCGCTGACCTGAAACGAGGTTGTCGGCCCACGTCGTGAGGTCGGTAGCCGGGCCCAGCACCTCCCGGGCGATCGTCTGGCCAAGGCGCTGCATCGAGCTCTTGAGGCTGCTCACCGACCGGTCGAACTTCTCGGCGTTGAGGATGTCGTCGGGGTTGAAGGTCCCGATCTTCTCGCGGGCCTTCTGGAACAGATCGACCACTTTGCCGAGATGGCCGTCCGCGATCCGGGCGAGGTCCTGGTTGCCGAAAAACTGCTGAGCGAAGATGCCCCGCTCGACCGGGTTGCGGATTGTCTCCATGAAGGCGAGCGCCTTCTTGAGCTTCTCACCCTCGTCGCCCGTGCGCTGCAGGTCGGTGGCGAAATCTTGAAAAGCCTTGCGACCCGCGGCGTTCGTGCCCTGATGGATCACCCAGTTGAAGGCGTCGCCCGTCCCCTTCGCGAACGTCCGCATCTGAGCGGCGAAATTCTTGGTGGCGGACGCCACCGCGTCCTGTTCGATGCCGAACCGGCCCGCGACGGCGCCGAACTCCTGGAGGGTCTTGGCCGCCACGCCCGTCTCGCGCGAGAGCTGGCCGAGGCCCGTGAGGTTGCCAGTCAGCCTGTTGAGCGCGGCCGAGATTCCGGCCACGGCCGCACCCGCCGTCAGGCCGGTGACGCCCAGGGCGGCGAACGCCGGGTTCACGACGCTCGACGCGGTGCGCGCCGTCGACTGCATGGCGCCCTCGACGCCCTTGAACCCCTTGGCGAGCGTCTCGCTGTGGTTCGCGCCGGTCCGGGCGGTGTCGAGCAGCTGGGACCGCAGGGCCTTCAGGGGTCCGGTAAACTTGTCCCGAACCTCGGCTTCCATGCGCAGGGCTTCATCGGCCATGGATGGCTCCTATGCCTGTGATGCGGCGGGCGGCGGCGGCTGAAGTGAGGCCGACAGCGCGTCGAAAACCTGCGTGGCCGTCTGGACGGTCGCGAGCAGATAGGCCGCGGTGAGATCGGCCTCGGTCACATCCGGCCACCGCGCCGCGATCGTCTCCAGCACCTCGGCCTTCCACGCCGCCTCGGTGTCGCCGATGCCGGTGCTCAGCAGGTAGTCGGCGATCGCGGCGACGCGGGTCACGGTTACCGGCGGCCGATAGCGGCGCCGAGCTGCCGGCGCTCGGATTCCCAGGCCTCTAAATCGCGTTCGACACCGCGGCGGATTTCGGCATGGCGCTCGCGCTTCTGCGCCTCAGTGAGGACCGGCCGCGGCTGGCCCATCTGCCGCACGGCGGTAGCGTGCCGGAACGAGCGGGCGAGCTGCTCCCGCGCTATCTCGGCCTCACGTTCGCGGCGGATCTGAGCGAGGGTGGCGTCGACCTCGGCCTCGACGTCGGCACGGATGCGCTGGCGTTCACGCTCCTCGACCTCGCCGCGGCGAGCCTGCCAGGCCTGGAATGCTTTTTCAGAAAACACGGTGCTGCTCCACGGTTCGATCGGAATTGCTGAAGCGCGGGCGACCCCAGAACGGGGCTGACCACAGGTAGCTGTCGGGGGCGATGTCGGGCAGGTTCACGAATTCGAGCACGGATCGGTGCTCCACCG
The DNA here is from genome assembly GCF_026540795.1 of Methylobacterium sp. GC_Met_2. NCBI lineage: Bacteria > Pseudomonadati > Pseudomonadota > Alphaproteobacteria > Hyphomicrobiales > Methylobacteriaceae > Methylobacterium > Methylobacterium sp. GC_Met_2. The sequence goes on along the minus strand of NZ_JALNUM010000033.1, from coordinate 25,033 downwards.
CGGGATGCAGCGAGAGGGGCAATTCGATGGTGCGGGTGCGCCGCTCCCACCGTCCGCGGTTAGCGTGCATCTCTGGACAGTCATGAGGCCCAGCGACCAGGCCGGTCTCCCGGTTGACGAAGTAGACTTCTTCCTTCGTCAGGCCTTTGACCTCCGGGAAATACTGGCCGTTGAACGCGGGCTCCAGCATCGTCGAAAGCGGATCTGCACCGTCCGGCAAATTCTTGTTCGCCTCGTAGATCACGGCCCGGCACTTCATCGCTCGGTTCAGGATCTCGACCATCGCCGTTGCGGCCGGCAGGTACTCACGTTCTAGAACACGGCGGCCTTCGGTCAAAGCCTTCTCGGCCTCGGCGTAGGCGCCCCGGCGGCGGCCTTGTTCAACCTGGGCTTCGGCGACCTCGATCTCGCTGGCCAGACGGGTGCACCGCGCTTCAGCTACGGCGACCCGGCGTTCAACGGCACCCAGGGCGGTCTCGTGCTGCTCCAACTGGGCCACATCCTCCGAGCCCAGCACGTCATCGCGTCGCTCCTGAAGATCATGCCGGGCGCGGACAGCATCGGTGCGCTCGGCCTCAGCAGCATCGAGGTCGCGCCGCAGTCGTTCTAACTCAACGGCGTCGACTGCTGATCCTGCTGTCTCTTTCCGCTTCCGGCTCATCAGCGCCATGAGTTCACCTATCCAAATTCGTGTGCGGCTCGTCAGTGCCTTGACCGGCCGTTCGAAAGGCCGCGGAGCCCGGAGGCACTGTTCTCGTTGTTCGACTGAGCCGCAGAGCCGTCAAAAGGGTGCTCCGCTTTCGAGAATGGCAATTCACCAAAGCAACACGGCACGCGCAACACCGCATTCACGGCATTCACGGCATGGCCGTAAAACTATTCGGAGATTTGCCCCAAAAGGGTATTGAGGCGTCGGACCGATACTCGCCACCGACCAGCATACATCTTGCCGACGCCACGTTCACGGCACCACCGCGTGATCGTGTCGGGATGGCGCCCCGCACGGGCTGCGGCTTGGGCCACGGTCAGCAGGCCCGGATGACTTGCGGTGATCGGCCAGTCCTGCGGCTCGATAGCAGCCGTGCCGGTGCCCTGCTGGCATTCGGTCATGTAGGCCCAGACCGCCGATTGCGCCGCCTCAGCTACGCTCTGCGCCGCACGGGCGCGATCGATCAGATCGGCTAGGATCGGGTCCGTGAAGACAAAGTGCTGCTGCACCTCCATCAGCGCGGAAACTCCAGCCAAGTGCGGCGGCGCGGCGGGCGGGCTCGGCGAGCCCTGCCGGTGCTGGGATCGAGAACGAAGCCCGGCTCGGGCGCATCCACCCACTGCCGATCCGTAGCCTTCGGCACCACGATGCGCGCAGGCTCGGCTCTGAGGCTGACGACCTCGACGTAGCGGTGGGCGGGATGTTCGACCTGAGCCATGCTGCTACTCGTTCCCAAAGAGCACATCGGCCACGGCTAGATCGCGATCGAACCGACGCGAGTCCTCCGCACCAAGATCAGACCAAACAGGAGTGGCATCGAGGTACGCCCTCAGGGCTACCGGATCGAAAGAGACCCCCGCTGTCTCAGCGAGAGCCTTCCAATCCGGTTCGCACAATGGGGTTCGCAGCTCGCCCGGTTCATCGAGGTCTTCGAACCATGGGTGTTCCATGATGTGAAGAACGACGTTGGCCGCCTGGATCGTGGGCGAGTGAGCCAGATGCGCCGCGGCGTAGGCCACCTCCAGCGAGCCGCCGGCTTCGAGCACCGCATGCGCGACGATCAGCGGATGCACGCGCACCATGTGCTGGACCGACAATCGGACGTGCGCGTCGTACCCGATCTCCCCCTCGAAAAGTCGGTCGCTCAGAATGGTGGATCGCTGCGGCTTCGGCCGGGTTTGCGGCTTGTCCACGAGCTTGCGCGCCCTGACCACGCCCTTGTCCTCGTAGGTCTGGCTTAACTGAGTCCGGTTGATCCAGTTAAGAGCATCCTCGCGGTTCAGTTTGCCGTCCGAACGTACTGGCAGGCCGGCTTTCACGTATTGGCTGACGCGAGCCTTAGAAATCCGCAGTTCGGCAGCAAGTGCAGCCTTAGTTGTGATGGCCATGAGTCCGCTGCCAACTGTGAAGGGTTAAGTGGTTTTCAGAGGCTGCACCTAGACAGCCAACGAACTTGCGCTGACCCTCGGGCCTGGGCGGCTAAAGGAAGGACCCTGGATGAAATTTCTGACCGGTCACCCTCCATGCGGAGAGCCCCGTTGGGTCCCACCTCTCACCCTCGTCCTGTTTCACCGGACATCAGGTCGAGGCGGGCGACGCTTTCGATGCATTCGCGGCTGATCGCGTTCAGGGCGCCGATGGCGGCGATGAAGCCGGCGCGGCGGCTTCCTCAGTCAGATCAGGCCAGCGCTGCTGTAGGGCCTTCGCTACCTCTCCTGGATCGTCTGGTAGGTCGCGGCTCTTCGTTAGCAAGTAGCTCAGCAAGTTGGGCGAGCCCTGGACGGCGTCGAGCACAAGGTGCTGCGCGAGGTCGAAGGCGGGATCGGTGACCATCAGGCGGCGCGCCTCAGGGCGGCAGCGGGACCAGCCGGACCAGGGCCATCGTCCAGGGTCGGGAGCGCGATGCCGTCGGCCTTCAGCTTCTCCCGCAAGGCCTGACGCATCCACTCGGCGGACGAGGTTCGAGCCTGACGGGCGGCGCGTGCAACGGCATGGTTCAGGCCGGGCTCAGCCCTGAAGCGAACGGGTTCGGAGAACTCGATACGGTCGGCAGACATCTCGGGTGCACTCCGTGTGCAAGTGATGACCCGAGATGTGGTGCGACTTGATCTCTGAAAGCAAGCGGACGACTTGTATTGTCTGATCGTCCGCCGCTGTTCGCTGTTATGCCTAGTTGTTCGCTGTTGTGTTTTGTTATGTCTGGCCTGAGCTGTTCTGCCGCAGGGTAGATCGCTCGGTCAGTGGCCAGCAGCGCCGGCATGACCGCAACCAGCGTGCCGCATCCTGAGCTGAGGCTAAGGGATGGCGTCTGACCTGTCACACCGTCGGCGATGGGAGCGATTAACTGTACTAGACGAAGCTAGAAAATGCATTCGAAGCTTTTTAATGCTGTTTTAATTGATAGACGCGAACTTAGGCATGATCGGAGTCGAACGCCATGATTAGCGTCTCGTCGAACAACTACTTTGCTCTCGTTCGCGCGGCAGAAACCGAAGCTATCCGAACGGGCTCGCCGATGGATGGCAAGCAGTCCGTTGCCGTCACGGTCGACCAGACGGAGCCACCACCGGCACCACCCGTCGCGAACGCCTCTGCGACAGGTCAAATTGTCAACGTGATGGTCTGAAAATCTGGTCACTGGGTATATTATAATCAGTGACCAGATTGCGGCGCCGCGACCTTTGCCGATTGTCATTGTGTACATTGTCATCATTGACAACGCCGTGCCCGTCCGACCTCAACCGAGGTCACTGTGTACATTGTCATCATTGACCTGTGGCGGGGCCGAGACAAAAATGTCGGCGCCGAAAAGATCAGATCCGTGCGCTTGCGAACGGTTGTCGCGCCGGCGCGACAATCACTGTTTACATTGTCATCAGTGATTTCTCCCGGCGCCGGGAGAATGTCTCCGGTCGCACGGCCGGAATTGCTGACAATGCAAACAATTCCTCGGCGAACGAGCCGGACCTTCAGAGCGGCCCGGCCCGAACGAATTAGTCACGGCGCGTCAGAGTGACCTGCCGGATGTTGGTGCAGCTCACGACCTTGATGCCGCCGCCGAGCATTTCGGCTGCCCGCTCCAACACGTTGTCAACCTCGACGAGGTGAACCATCGCGTTCTGGGCTGCGGGTGACGGGGTGTCGTGCTGGCGCTCGTCGGTGGTCAGGGCCTCCTCGGCCTCTCCGAGCGCGCCTTGAGCCTGCTCGATGAAGTTCAGCGCCTTGGCCTTCAGAGCTTCTGCCCGGTCCATAGCGGTCGGCAGTTTGGTGACGTTGCTCATGTCGAATTCCTTCTGCGGGGTGATGCCGTAGGTCCGCACGGCGAGCGGCCAGAGCGACGGCGCCCGGCGCCGCCGCAGTGATCCCAAAAAACGGATCCTTTCGGTCCCAGGGCGGACAAACCGGACATTCCGGACAGATGTCCGCGTTGTCCGGTGTCCGGATCCGGACGGACAGGACAGATCCCTAGGGTTTTGTCCTGTCCGTCCGGTCGCGGCGGTCATTCCGCGGCCTCGATTAGCCAGAGGTGATCGACACCCTTGAGGGCGACCGAGCCGATCAGGCTGCGGCCGAGGCAGGTATCGACGGCACGCTTGAAGGCCTTCCGCTTCGCCTCGGTGCGCTTACTCTCGTCGTCGCCATCCGCAGGGTAGATCGCGCTGAACCCCGTCTTGACGGCCTGCAGCGGAACGGCGCGCACCTCGGCGCCCTCGTTGCCGAACGGCCAGGCACGAACCCCTTCGTCGGCGAGGCTCGACAGCAGGGCTTGGCGGAACACCTTCACGGATGTCGGCCAGCGCTCCTTGCCAGCCGCCATTGCGGCAGAGGACACTCGATCCGTCTGCCACTGGACCACGCAGGTCGTGATTGGCTCCTGATCGTAGTTCTCGCCGACGGTGATCACATCAAGCGCGAACGGGATCTCGTAGCCGCAGCGCGCGCCACGCACTTTCCGGATCGCCATGCGCGTGTTGGAGATCGTGCCGCCCTCGTCGCGGTTCGCCAGTACCGCCAACACCACGTCGGCAGCCGCTTCCTTGGCGGAGGATCCGCGGGTGCCGGTCTCAGTCGTCTTCCCGAAATGGTCGATGCCCAACACGAACGCGCCGGTCTGACGGCTCAACGCCTCCATAGCGTTCATCACCTTCTGCGCCTCGGCGGCGCTGTTCTCGTCACCGAAGCCGGCGGCCGCAGCCACCGTGTCGATGATGATCATCGCGAGCGGGAGATCGAAGGCCTCGCGGAGGTGATCTGCCGCCGCCTTGGCCGTCGCGACGAGCTGCGTGACCGCCTCGGTGCTGAGCAGGCGCGGGCAGTCCTCGATCCAAGCGAACGGCAAACGTTCGGTTGCGTCCCCGCCTACCTTGCCCTGGACAAGGCCGCGGAGCCGGATCGGGATCTCGAAGGCGCCCTCGGACGCTACGAACAGCACGCCGCCGCGGCGCATAACCCGCCGGCCGGCGAACGGCTCGCCGGTCATGATCGATGCGGACAGGTCGAGCGCCGTGAAGGTCTTCCCGGAGCCCCACTGACCGGGCATTAGCCCCTTGCCGGTCTCGCTGATCAGGTCTTGGACAAGCCAGTCCCGATCGGCCTGCGGGTCTGCATCGCCGTGCCACCGGATGTTGATGGCAGCCCCGGTCCGGGGCGGTCCATCGTCACGACGCTTGCTCCGCGGCAGGGCGTCCGGGTCTGGACCCGGCCAGTCGTGAAAGCGATCCGAGTCGTCCAGGGAGGAGCCGTTGTAAGAGCGCTCCGACATCAAGCACCTCCGCGTGAGACAGTGGGGCTGAGGAGCGCTGCGGAGTCCGCTGCGCTGGCGAGTGCGACCGCGGCCTGACGGAGCGCGTACCGAAGGCCGCGGGCGTCGCCGATCGCCGCGAACTCGGTGGCCATCCGAGAATAGGACTCGGCGATCGACGCGGCCTCGGCGACGGCGTCGAAGGTGTGCCCCATCATCGCCGCACGCTCGGGGCTGTGGAACGGCACGTTCATGCTGCACCTCCCGCACTGAACCGGGCGCCCCAGGCGCGGAGGTGTTCCCGCTCGGACTCCTCGGCGACCCGCAGGGCCGTGAGCGCAGCGGCGGGGATGTGCCGCTCGATGACCTCCGTCACCATCGCCTTCAGGGTTCGAGGATGCAGCGCGTCCAACTCGACGCTCTCGCCCTCGAAGCCCTTGGCGTGCCGATTACCCTCCCGTTTCGTTGGCCGGGTCGGGAGCCGGTACTCGGTGATCTGCGCCTCGGTCAGCGCAACCCGCTCCATCGTGAACTCGACGTCGGGGCAGAATTCCCGCAGCCGAGCCTCGATGGTCTTCGGGATCAGGGCGCCGGTCGGGTCGTGGTCGCCGAACTGGTAGAGGTACGTCGGCCGGTCGCGGTACCGCCACTCGATCTTCATCTGCTCCGCGGTCGTATGCAGGAAGGTGAGCGACGGCATGCCTTTCGAGGACAGCAACGGCACGTCGTACACAGACGTGACGTCCCACATGATGCCGGACAGGGCGTCCTTCTCGACCCAGATCTCGACGTAGGCCGGCGCCTCGCGCAGCGCGCTCTTCCGGTAGAACCGGGCGGTGTCCTCCACCGCCTGGGTCATGCTGGTGTAAGTCGAGGTGACGAGGCGGCGTCGGCTGTGATCCACGATCCAGGCGAACGGCAGCTCGCCCGCGACCCGCATCGAAGTCAGCAGCCGCACGACAGTCTGCTGGTATTGGGCTTCGCTCTTCTCAATCAGCCCGCGCTGGACGAGCTGGTAGAAGATCTGCCTCACCGTCATCGGCTGGTCGGCCTCGACGATGTCGTAGATCACCTGCTTGAGGTCGGTGACCTCGGACTTGGACCGGCGAGTCCGCTTTATAGAGCATGCCTGATAAGTCGGGTTGAGGGTGGGGGCGCTCATGCGCGCCTCCAGTTCTCGGGCAGCTCGAAGGCGTGGGCCGCGATGACTGCGGCGACGGCGGGGCTGCATTTCAGGCGCGCGGTGATCCGGCGCGCTTGAAGGTCGAGGTGGTGTGGGTTATCTCTGAGATCGTCAGCCCCTAAGCAGACATTTCCCAGAGCCCTCGGCGTACCAGCGCCGGGGGTTCTGACGTTGTAGGCCATGGTCTATGCGGCCTCCTTCTTTGAAGCCTGTCGATTTTCAAAGGCTTGCAGGTCGGCCAGCCGCCAATAGCGGCGCCCGTTAATTCGAATCGGCTGGGGGAAGCCAAGGCAGCTGTCTTTCAGCCACCGGAAGATCGTCATGTCGCTGACCTGATAGCGGGCCAGGACTTGAGCCGCCGGCAACATGTCTTCGGGTGAGCGTTGGGTGCGAGAGTTCATTGCGCCGCTCCTTTGAGGAACACGCTTCCTATTGATGCTAGATGTTAGGTCGTGTCAGCCAGGAATGGTCAGGAACGGTCAGGAACTCAGCCGCGGTCAATCTTTTCGAAGCGGCGATACAAAGGGCCGATATGGTTTTTCATCGAACCCAGACTGGGTCCACCCTTTTGACCACCGAATAAATTCCACAAATAATCGAATAGTTTTTCTTGGCTTTCCGGAAGCCCGTTGACGTAAATATGTGCGGCCGCCTCAATCAAATACCTTTCCCAATCATAGTCTCCCTTCGCTCCGCCAATTCCTTTGCGGGGAGCTTCTGCCGCAGGCATAGCGGCGGGCGAAACTGTCAGTTCTGCCTCGCACTCAAAATCCGGCCACTGATTAAATACATCGGCCGTACGAAGTCTAACGCGATGAAAATCGCCCATATGATAATGAGTTTGCCCTTTTGAACCTAAATTTGAGCGTTCCACTTGGTGCTCGATCCTGCTCTCGCCCCAGATCACAAACCGAGCGTCACGTAAGTTGCCCGTGTGCAAGATCCTTTCTGGGTACGCGTTGCCGTTCATGTAGTAGTCCGCTGCCATAGCAATTTTGCCGGATCGTAACGCCTCAAGCAGCAAAATCTCGGCGGTTGCTTTGCTCTCTAGAATTTCTGCAAGCCGCCTATGAGCTTGGCTCAAGCTGACCCAATCATTCTGAGCGGTCATTTTGCGGCGTCTCTCACGACTATATTATTGACGTGCGCCGCCCACGCCTCCAGCGCCGCCCGCTTCTCATCGGCGAACTGGTGCCGCTGATAAACACCAACCACGCCCCCGAACGAGCCAGAGGTGTGGTTCAGGACCTTCTCGATCACCGGCAGGTTGATCCCGAGCCGCGCCATGCCAGAGGCTGCCGTACGGCGCAGATCGTGCAGAACCCAAGGCGGTGCATCCGGCAAGGTCGCGTCGAGACGCTTCTTGATCTTGCTGAAGCCGGAGACCGGCGTCTCGCCGGTGGTCGTGAACACGAGTCCGCGGCTGCCGGCGATGCGGCGGACGCTGGCTAGCGCCTTCACGGCCGAGTCGGAAAGCGGCACATCGTGCGCGATCCCATTCTTCGCTCGCTCTTTTGGAATGCTCCAGATCCGCGCATCGAGGTCGACCTCGCGCCACGTCATCTGGCCCACTTCGTCGCGGCGTTGTGCCGTGAGCGCCAGCAGTTTGATCAATGCGCCGAACGGCTCGTTGAGTCGGTCGCATGCCTGAAGGATGGCTCGCAGTTCTTCATCAGACAGGACGCGGTCCCGGCTCTTTTCGGCCGTAGGTGCCCTCACGTCGGTGCAGGGATTGGTGACGATCACCCCGCGCTCAACCAGCCATCCGAACATGCGCCGGACCACCGCGAGAGTCCGGTTCGCAGATACAGGCGCGCCGCGGTCAACGATGGCATCCATCAGCTCGACGACGTCGCGCCGGGCGATCTCCTGGACCCTACGAGCGCGCCAGAGCGGCAGAGCGTGTGTCGCGAGCAGACGTTCGCTCTCCCGCCACGTCTGCTCTTTCGTATTGGCCTTGGCGTAGCGCTCAATGAACAACGCAGCTGCCGCATCGAAGCGATCGCGATTGGGCCCGGGCGTCTCACCAGCCACGCGCCGCACCTCGGCCTTGTCAGCTGCGGGATCACGGCCGGACGCAACCGCAACGAGGGTGCGGCGGGCGATCTCACGGGCGTTCGCTAGGTCGATGGCCGGATACCGGCCGAGGGTGTGCTTCCGGGTTCGGCCGCCCGCCCTGTAGCGGACAGCCCACGATTTCACGCCCGTCGACTGGCAGACGAGATAGAGGCCAGGGATCAGCCCATCCGGGATTTCAGCCCGAACCGGTCCGCCCTTCAACGCCTCGATCCCTCTGACCGTGAGGGCCTTCGGCATGACCTCGCTCCGAAACCGCTGGCCTTCGGAGGGTATCACCAGGGTAACACCGAAGGCACGTTTGGGCCTGGTAGGCTCTGTGATCCACACTAGCCAACACTCCCAAAAAAACAAGCATCAGCAACGGCTTGCAGATCACGTCTACTGCGAGTTTTTGTTAGGTTTTGTGATGCCTTTTCGTCAGTTTTGTAAACCGAAGGTCGGGAGTTCGATCCTCTCCACCGGCACCAATCGGACTCCGGCAGACCCCCGGTCCCTTCCCATCCCACCCGCCGATGCGCAGCGGCGACCGCGCATTGAGCCGAACCTCGTGCTGTGACCGGACGCCAGCCGACATCCGGTCGGGTGACGATGCACGGCGCATGATCATGCCACCGGGGCATCCGCCCGTGCGCCGAGATGACTCCGTGGGTCTCCGGCGAAGGGGTATCGTCGGTGCAGGCACGACGGCTCCGGGCACGCGCGATGCCGAGGGTGCGGTGTATCCCGTTTCAAGCCAGGTCCGCTCCGGCTTCGATCAGTCCTACAAATGATAGATTATCGCCGCCGCTTGCAGTCTCGCACCGCCTTCGGGCAAGTCATATATATGACATAGGAGCGTTGACAGGCACGACCGGGAGCGTATCTTCGGTCCGACGCTGACGGCTCGGCTAAGATCGGCGCGCAGACGGGTAGGAACCGCCATGACGGCACGGGGCAAGATCCGGCTCGTCGGGACGCTCGCGGCCCTGTGGGGAGCGCTAGGCGCCGCCCAGGCCGAGGTCTCGACCGTGCGGCTCGCCAAGCAGTTCGGGATCTCCTACCTGCCGCTCACCGTGATGGAGGAGCAGGGCCTGCTGGAGAAGCAGGCCAAGCAGCGCGGCCTCGACATCAAGGCCGAGTGGCTGCGCTTCACCGGCGGCTCGGGGATGAACGAGGCCCTGCTGTCCGGCAATCTCGATCTCGCCTCCGGCGGTGTCGGCCCGTTCCTGACGATCTGGGGCCGGACGCAGGGCAATCTGAAGGTCAAGGGCGTGTCGGCGCTGAACGCCATGCCGCTGTGGCTGGTGACCACCAATCCAGCCGTCACGTCGATCAAGGATTTTGGGCCCCAGGACAAGATAGCCCTGCCGACCGCCAAGACCTCGATCCAGGCCATCACCTTGCAGATGGCCGCCGAGAAGGCGTTCGGCCCCGGCCAGCAGGGCAAGCTCGATCCGCTCACCGTCTCGATGGGGCATCCGGACGCGCAGACTGCCATGATGGGCGGCCGCTCCGAGATCACGGCCCATTTCGGCTCGCCGCCCTTCCAGGAGATGGAGCTGAAGGACCCGCGCGCCCGCAAGGTGCTCGACAGCTACGACGTCATGGGCGGCCCCCACACCTTCAACCTCGTCTGGGCGACCAGCCGGTTCGTCACCGACAACCCCACGGTCACGGCGGCCTTCAGGGCGGCGCTGGAGGAGAGCCTCGCACTGATCCGCGATGACCCGGCCCGGGCCGCGGCGCTCTGGATCAAGGCGGAGGGGGCGAAGATTTCGCCCGCGGAGGCCGTGGCGATCATCCGCGCGCCGCAGAACGCCTGGACCACCAAGCCCGAGCGGATGCTCGCCTACCTCGCCTACATGAACCGCGCCGGTCTGGTCTCCGCCACGGCCTCCAGCGAGAGCGAGCTGTTCTTCCCCGATCCGAACGCGAGCGGCGCCCCGAAGGCGATCACGCGGTGACGGCGCGCGTCGATCACGCCGCCGTCGGGCCGGGTGCGACCGGGGCCTTGCGGGTGCGTGTCCGGCGGGGGGAGACCGTCGCGGACTTCGTGGTGCCGCGCCGCGCCAACCAGACCGTGCTCGACGTCGTCACCGAGATCCAGCGCGATCAGGACCCGACCCTCGCCTACCGCTTCGCCTGCCGGGTCGGCATGTGCGGCTCCTGCGGGATGACGGTGAACGGGCGCCCGCGCTGGACCTGCCGCACCCGGGTCGCCACCGTGGCGCCGGACGGGGAGCTGCTGCTGGAGCCCCTGCGCAACCTGCCGGTGGTGAAGGACCTCGCGGTCGACATGGAGCCCTTCTTCGAGAAGTGGCGCCGGGCCCACGGCTTCTTCGAGCCGGGCGAGAACCCGCCCGACGACTTCGTGGCGGTCGCGCCGGATTCACCCGCACGCCAGGAGGTCGATGCCGGCATCGAATGCATCGCTTGCGGCGTCTGCTACGCGGCCTGCGATCTGGTGACGTGGAACCCCGATTACCTCGGACCGGCGGCCCTCAACCGGGCCTGGACGCTGGTCAACGACGTGCGCGACCGCGACCGGGACGGGCGGCTCGCCGCGGTGGCGGGCGATGCCGGCTGCCATTCCTGCCACAGCCACATGAGCTGCACCGAGCATTGCCCGAAGGGCTTAAGCCCGACCTTCGCGATCGCCGGCCTGAAGCGCGAGACCGGCAAGGCGGCGCTGCGCCGGTTCTGGAGGCGCGGATGAGCCCGCTCCTGTACCTCGCCCAGCGGGGCACCGCGGCGATCCTCGCGGTCACGGTGGCGGTCCATCTCGGCACGATCCTCTACGCGGTGCGCGGGGGGCTCACGGCCGGGGAGATCCTGGGCCGGACGCAGGGGAACCTCGCCTTCCTGGTGTTCTACGCGGTCTTCGTCCTGGCCGCCGCGATCCACGCCCCGATCGGCCTGCGCAGCATCCTGCGCGAGTGGACGCGCTGGCGCGGTCGCTTCCTCGATCTCAGCATGATCGCGCTCTCAGGCCTGCTCGCCGGGCTCGGCCTGCGGGCGGCGCTGGCGGTGTACGGGGCATGACGCGCAGGATGGTCCGCACGTCCCTCCGCCGGCCGGGCTACGCCGCCGCCCTGATCCATCGCCTCTCAGGGATCGCCCTGGCGCTGTTCCTGCCGATGCACTTCATCGCGCTCGGGACCGCGCTGCAGGGCGCCGACCGGTTCGAGAGCTTCCTCGGCCTGACCCAGAACGGCTTCGTCCGCACCGGCGAATGGGGCCTCGTCTGTGCGCTCGCCGTCCACATGGCGCTGGGGCTGCGGGTGCTCGCCATCGAGTGGCTGCGCTACCGCGAGCCCACCGCCCGCGTCGTCTCGGGCTGCCTCGCCACCGCCTTCGCGGTCGGCCTCCTGTTCCTCCTCAGCGGGGCCTGATCCCCCGCCCCTCGCCAGCGGAGCCCCGCCATGGATCTCGACATCCGCGAATTCGAGGCCGTCTGCCGCGACCTCTATGTCCGCGCCCTGAAGATCCTGCCGCCCGACATCAAGGCGGGCTTCGCCGAACTGCGGCGGTCCGAGACCAGCGCCACCGGCCGCGCCATCCTCGACACGATGGTGGAGAACGTCGCGGTCGCCGAGCGCACGAAGAACATCCTCTGCCAGGATACCGGCATCCCGATCTACAACGTCGTCATCGGCGCCGACGTGCGCGTCGACGGCGCCGCGCTCAAGGCCGCGATCCGGCGCGGCTGCGAGCGGGCGACCAAGGAGTTCTCCTTACGCTCCTCGGTGGTCCACCCGATCACCCGCCAGAACGCGCAGACCTCCTGCGGCATCCGGGTGCCGATCATCCATATCGATTTCGACGACCGGCCCGAGACCCTGGCGGTCGAGATGATCCCGAAGGGTTCGGGGTCGGAGAACGGCTCGTTCCTGCAGATGCTGCTGCCCTCGGACGGGATCGGCGCGGCCAAGCGCTTCGTCATCGACCGGGTGATCGAACTGGGCGGCCGGGTCTGCCCGCCGACCATCGTGGGGGTCGGACTCGGCGGCACCTCGGACCTGTGCATGCACCTCGCCAAGGTGGCGGCGACCCGGCCGCTGCGCTCCGTCTGCGCCGATCCCGAGGGCGCCCGGATCGAGGCCGATCTGTCCCGCGCCGTGAACGCGCTCGGCATCGGCCCGCAGGGGCTGGGCGGACGCTCCACCAGCTTCGCCGTCCATGTCGAGCTCGCCGCGACCCACATCACCCAGAACCCGGTCGCCGTGAACATCCAGTGCCACTCGGCCCGCCGCGCCCGTGCGACGATCACGCCGGGCGGCATCGCGTTCGATTGAGGAGCACCCCGTGGCCCACCACGTCCTCGACATGCCGGCCACTGAGCCCGAGATCCGGGCGCTCCGGATCGGCGACACCGTCACCCTGCGGCGCTGGCTGTTCGGCATCCGCGACGCGACCCTGATCCACATGTTCGACCGGGACCGCCGCACCCGGCTCGACCTGAACGGCCACGCGGTGATCCACACCGCGCCGAACGTCCACCGCGTCCCGGTCTCGAACGCGGCGCCGGTCGGCTACGCGCCGTTCTGCATCGGCACCACCACGTCGATGCGCATGGAGCGCTTCACCGACGCCCTGATGGAACGCGAGGGCGTACGCCTCATCGTCGGCAAGGGCGGCATGGGCCCGGCGACCCTCGACGCCTTCGCCAAACGCGGCGGCGCCTATCTGGCGATCGTCGGCGGCGCGGCGGCGCTGGAGACCACCTGGATCGAGACGATCGTGGACGTCGATCTCGACGATCTTCACCCCGAGAGCCTGTGGCACTTCGCGATCCGCGATTTCGGGCCGCTGCTGGTCGGCATGGATTCGCATGGCGGCTCGCTCTTCGCCGAGGTGCAGCGCGACGTGGCCGCCCGGCGCGACGCCGTCATCGCCTCCCTGGAAGACGCCCGATGAGCCCCGAGCCGGTCGAGACCGACATCCTGATCCTCGGCTCCGGCGGGGCCGGGCTGTTCGCGGCGCTCCACGCCAAGAAGATCGCGCCCGGCCTCGACGTCACGATCGCGGTGAAGGGGCTGCTCGGCAAGTGCGGCTGCACCCGCATGGTCCAGGGCGGCTACAACGTGGCGCTGGCGCCGGGCGACTCGGTCGAGCGACACTTCATGGACACGATCGAGGGCGGCAAGTGGCTGAACGACCAGGCGCTCGCCTGGACGCTGGTCACCGAGGCGCAGGTGCGGATCCGTGAGCTGGAAACCGAGCTCGGCTGCTTCTTCGACCGGAACCCGGACGGCAGCGTCCACCAGAAGGCGTTTGCCGGCCAGACCTTCGACCGGACGGTGCACAAGGGCGACCTCACCGGCATCGAGATCATCAACCGCCTGGCCGAGCAGGTCTGGCGCCGGGACGTGCGCCGCCTGGAGGATCACCGCGCCCTGGAGCTGATCCCGGCCCGGGACGGCTCGGGGCTCGCCGGCGTGCTGATGCTCGACATGCGCACCGGCGCGCCGAAGCTGGTGCGGGCCAGGGCCGTGCTGCTCGCCACCGGCGGCGGGCCGACCATGTACAAGTACCACACGCCGTCGGGCGACAAGTCCTGCGACGGGCTCGCCATGGCGTTGCGCGCCGGGCTGCCGTTGCGCGACATGGAGATGGTGCAGTTCCACCCGACCGGGCTGCTCGCCGGCGCCAGCACCCGCATGACCGGGACGGTGCTTGAGGAGGGCCTGCGCGGCGCGGGCGGCTGGCTCCTCGATGCCACCGGCCAGCGCTTCATGGAGGCCTACGACCCGCGGGCCGAGCGCGCGACCCGGGACGTGGTCAGCCGCTCGATCATGCGGCGGCTGCGCGAGGGCTTCGGCACCCCGAGCGGCGGCGTCCACATCCGAATGAGCCACCTCGGCCCCGAGGACGTGCGCCGCCGGTTCAAGGGCATGGTCGAGCGCTGCGCCGATTGCGGCTTCGATCTCGCGGGGGGGCTCGTCGAGGTCATCCCCACGGCCCATTACATGATGGGCGGCATCCAGTTCGCGGTCGACGGCACCACCGCTCTGCCGCGCCTCTTCGCGGCCGGCGAGGATACCGGCGGCGTCCACGGGGCGAACCGGCTGGGCGGCAACGGGGTGGCGAACTCCACGGTGTTCGGGGGGCTGGCCGGCCAATCCATGGCCCGCGCCGTGCGGCGCGAGGGTTCTTTCGCCGACCCGGACCCCACGGCCATCGAGGCGGGCCTCGCCCGCGCCTACGGCCCGCTCGGCCGGCCGGGCGGGTCGCTGCCGGAGATCCGCGAGGCGCTCTACGAGACGATGTGGGCCGATGTCGGTATCCTGCGGGACGCGGCCGGCCTGACCCGGGCGCTCGCCACCCTCGACGGGCTCTCCGACGCGGTCGCCCGGGCCGGCGCGCCGGACGGCGACCGCCGCTACGCGCTGACCTGGATGGACCGCCTGAACCTCGAGAACCTCGTCCTGGTCTCGCAGGCGGTCGCCCGGGCGGCCCTCGCCCGCACCGACAGCCGCGGCGCCCATTTCCGCGAGGATTTCCCGGAGGCCTCGGATCTCGCGACCTCGCACTACACAGTGGTGCGCCAGCGCAGCGGGGCGCTCGACCTCGCGATGGAGCCGGTGCACTTCACGCATGTGCGGCCCGGCGGCTCGCTCCTCGACGCCGCCGCTTGAGGAGAGCCCGTCCATGCAGACCCTGCGCGGTGCCGACATCGTCGCCCGGACCCTGGAGGCGCTCGGCGTCACCCGGATCTTCACCCTGTCGGGCAACCACATCATGCCGGTCTTCGACGCGCTGCTGGAGACCGGGATCGCCCTCGTCCATACCCGGCACGAGGCAGCCTGCGTCCACATGGCCGACGCCTGGGGCCGGCTGACCGGCGAGGTCGGGGTCGCGCTGGTCACGGGTGGACAGGGCCACACCAACGGCGCGGCGGCGCTCACCACGGCACTGGCGGCGGAGTCGCCGGTGCTGTTGCTCTCCGGCCATGCGGGCCTGTCCGAACTCGGGCGCGGCGCCTTCCAGGAGCTGGCCCAGGCCGACATCGCCCGGCCGATGACCAAGGCCGCCTGGACCGCCGGTTCGGTCGCGGCACTGGCCCCCGATCTTGCCCGCGCCGTCCGGATCGCCCGCGAGGGGCGGCCCGGCCCGGTCCATCTCAGCCTGCCGATCGATCTGCTGGAGACGGCCGTCCCCGCCGCCTCGGTCCGGATCCCGGACCGGGCGGCGGCCGCGATCCAGCTTGCCGAGCCGGCGCCGAATCTCGTGGCCGATCTGCTCGCCGCCCTCGACGGCGCGGAACGCCCCCTCGTCGCCTGCGGGCCCGCCCTGTGCGACGCCTCCGGCCGGGCCGCCATGGCGGCGCTGGAGGAAACCCTCGGCCTGCCGGTCGTCGGCATGGAGAGCCCGCGCGGGATCAACGATCCGGCGCTCGGCGCCTTCGCCGAAATCCTGGCGCGGGCCGACCTCCTCGTCCTCCTCGGCAAGCCGCTCGACTTCACCCTGCGCTTCGGCGCGGCGCCCGCCCTCGCGCCCGATTGCCGCTTCGCCATCGTCGATCCCGATCCGACGCTCCTTGCCCGCGCTCCAGCCGAGCGGCTCGCCGTTGCGGGCCTCGCCGATCCGCGGCCGGTGCTGGCGACTCTGACGGCCCGAGGAGGCCCGCGCCGCCGGGACGCGTGGCACGCCGAGGCGCGGGCAGCCCTCGCCCACCGGCCGGCCGGCTGGGCGGATCTGCGTGGGAAGGACGGGAACCTGCACCCGGTGGAGTTGTGCCGCGCGGTCGACGCCTTCCTGGAACACCATCGGGACGGCACGCTGATCTGCGACGGCGGCGAGATCGGCCAATGGCCGCAGGCCCTCGTCGGCGCCGGGCGCCGGCTGATCAACGGCGTCTCGGGGACGATCGGCGCGTCGATCCCCTTCGCGATCGCGGCCGCGCTGGAGCGCCCCGGCGCCCCCGTGGTCGCGGTCCTGGGCGACGGCACTTTCGGCTTCCACATGGCCGAGTTCGACACCGCCGTGCGCTACGGCATCCCGTTCATCGCGGTGGTCGGCAACGACGCGCGCTGGAACGCCGAGCACCAGATCCAGTTGCGCAGCTACGGCTCCGAACGGACGCGCCACTGTGACCTGCTCCCGACCCGCTACGACGCGGTGGTCCAGGCGCTCGGCGGCTTCGGGGCGCTGGTGACCGGGGCCGCCGACCTCCCGGCGGCGCTGGAGGCGGCCCATGCCAGCGGATTGCCGGCCTGCATCAACGTGATGATCGCGAGCGTGCCGGCGCCCATGATCCGTCGGGCCGGCTGAGGTCTGACCTCTATCAGCTTGGCCTTGGTGATGTCCGGGAAGGGTGGATTGCCGCCTGACCGCTCACGGTGGGCGAAGCATAGAAGCAGACTTTGTTTGCGTGCGTGCTTTAGCACTACTTTGGCAGAAAGGCGTACAGACCTAAGAAAGCGTAGAAGGCGGACAATTATCCGCTTCAACAGCGACCTAAGGTCATAGAAAAGAGCGGCATTCTGGCGTCACTGCCTACCGTCAGGTAGCGCGACGCCGACACCCTGAATGGGACTGCCAAAGTAGTGTTAGATCAGTTCGGCAAGAGTCCCGCCTCCTGATAGCTCCTGACCAACGCGTCGAACAGATTTATGTCCGAACGGCTTCGAGCGATGATCTGAGCTCCGGCTACAGCAGCATAGATGGCACGGGCTCTCGTCTCCCCGTCCTTCGGCTCAACGTGTTTTGCAGCAACAAGCTGCTCGCTTAGCCAGGCCGTATTAACGTCTGCAAAAGACTGGACCTCCTTCAGAACCTGCTCAGGCAACGCGTCATACTCTGTCGCCATGAAGCTGCTGAGGCACATGCGATTGTTGTGCTCCAGAGAGAGGCGAAAAATGCTGGGGTATTGCCGCAGCGCTTCCATCGGGCTTTGCGCATCCGTTGAGATAGCTTTAAGATCGCGGGCAATGTCTTCCCTATAGCGGCGCGCGACGGCCTCGCCGAGGATGGCCTTGTTGGCGAAGTAGTAGGTGATGCTGGCGGCCTTGATGCCAACGGCCTCCGCGAGGTCGCGGAAATTGATGCCGCCGTAGCCATAAGCCATCGCGGCTTCCCGCGCGGCCACGAGGATCGCCTCACGCACATCCCTCTTCAACGTCGCTGCCATTCTCGACCTCCACCTGTCATATGGCAGACAGGGGTTGACGGCACAAGAGATTGCCCCTAGCTTGCTGTCTGTCATATGGCAGACAGGCTAAATTTCAGGGAAGCGAGACCACGATGTCCGACAAGCTGAAGCTCTTCACCTCCCCCTCGGCTTTCCCGAACCCGCAACGCCTGCGGATCTTCATGCACGAGAAGGGCATCGCCGGTCACTTCGACGAGACGGTCTACGACATGTCACCGGTCGGCGAGCAACGGGGTTGGAAGCACCTGAAGATGAACGCTTGGGGCGAGACACCGACCCTCGCGCTCGCCGACGGCTCTTACCTGAGCGAGACCTCCGCCATCGCCCGCTACCTCGACGACACGTTCGAAGGCCGCAAGATCATGGGCGAGACGGCGCACGAGCGTGGCCTCGATCAGATGTGGGACAATCGGGTGTGGGTGCACATCCTCTATCCCATCGTCACGGCATTCCATGTCCTGCATCAGGGCCTGGGCCCGAAGCTCGAACTGACCAGCAATCCAGCCTGGGGCGAGCACTCCCGCAAGGTGGCACTGGCGCATGCCGGCTTGGTCGATCGGCATCTCTCCGACGGCCGCGCGTGGCTGCTGGGAGGCGATCAGCCGACGTTCTCGGACATCACGTTGGCGACGGCCATCGCGTTCTCCAAGTTCCCGGTGAACGCCACGCCGCTCGATGAGCGTTTCGAGCATCTCGATGCCTTCTGGCAGCGCTGGCAGTCTCGGCCGACCTTCATCGCCGCCTATGCGGACAGGAGCAGCGGCGTGCCGGAGATCGACAACCGGACGTGAGCGCCGAGCGGTCGGTCCCGGCCGGGGTCCGACCGCAATCCCGCCCGAGGAGGTCATCATGCCTTTTGCACGTATCGATT
The DNA here is from genome assembly GCF_026540795.1 of Methylobacterium sp. GC_Met_2. Lineage (NCBI taxonomy): Bacteria > Pseudomonadati > Pseudomonadota > Alphaproteobacteria > Hyphomicrobiales > Methylobacteriaceae > Methylobacterium > Methylobacterium sp. GC_Met_2. The sequence continues at coordinate 6,317 of NZ_JALNUM010000033.1, read as the reverse complement.
TGATCCAGGGGAAAAGCCCCGCGTACCGCGCTGCCGTGGCGGACATCGTCTATCGAGGCATCGTCGACATCCTCGAAGCGCCCGATGGCGACCGCTTCGTCGTGATCGGCGAGCACGAAGCGGATAACCTTGTATAGGATCCGCAATTTCTTGGCTTCAGGCGGTCTCCGGACTTCATTTTGATCCAAGTCACGAGCACCGTCGGAAACAAGAAGGACACCAAGTTCGCCTTCTACCGTTCTGTTGCCGACGCACTGAAATCTAAATTGGGGATCCGACCTGACGACATCATGATCAACATGGTCTTTGTCGACAAGGAGGATTGGTCGTTCGGTGATGGTCAGCCGTGGTAACGCCGCCGGATATCACCTTGGCCCACAAGTGCAGGGACGCCGATTCATGACCGCTTTGGGGAAGCGCCGACGGTCATCGTAACGGCCGGCATGGCTCGATAGCAGCCATCTCACGCGCAAGCTGATCGGGTTCAGACCCCAGACGCTGGCCTCCGAAACAGGCATCGGTCCGCCCGCGCTCAGCCAGGCAGCAGACCGGGCAGCGCCAGCGCGGTGGTGGTGAGCCCGATCGCCGCGAGCAGCGCGAGGACCACGGTGCGGAAGCGCTGCTGGTCGATCCGGGCGAACAGCGCGAGCCCGGCCAGCACGCTCACCAGCACCACCGGCAGCGCCAAAGCGAGATCGCCGACGAGGTCGGGCGGGATCGGGTCGAGGGCGACGAGGATCGCCAGCGCCCAGACCTGCATCACCAGGGTGAAGGACTGGTAGACCGCCCGCTGGGTGCGGGGCTCCCAACCGCGTACGAGGCTCCAGGCCGTCGGCAGGGCGCCGGACAGGCCCGCGATGCCGCCCAGCACCCCGCCCAGGAAGCCGATCGCGCCGTCGCTCCAGCGATTGCCGAACCCCACCCGGTACTCGGCGCGCAGCAGACTGACGCCCCCGCTGTAGACCACCAGGAAGGCGCCGATGGCGATCTTGATGTGGCGCGGATCGAGATCGTGCAGCAGGTGGATGCCGATCGGCGCGCCGACGAGGCCGGGCAGGATCATCGCGAACGCGGTGCCCCGCGGCGGCCAGGTCCGCAGCCGCAGGATCGAGATCACCTGCGCCAGGATGCTGCAGACGAGTACCAGCGCGGTCGCCTCGACGGGCGTGCGGATCGAGAGCAGCGTGCCGGAGGCGATCAGCGCGAACGCGAATCCCGTCAGCCCCGACACCAGGCCGGCACAGCCGACGCAGAGGACGAGGAGGAGCGTGTCGTTCACCGGGCGCGCCCTGCCCGGCCGATGGCAAACGCCTGGGCAACCGCCATCCTCATCCTCCCGTCCGGCGCCCCGCCGGGGCGGGCTCCTTTAGTCTATATCTTATATAAGACTTGGCGTGCGAGGCAAGCTGCGAGCGTCGTGCCCTGTTCCTGGGGAAGTACCCCGACGGACCCGCGCTGGTGGCGTCAGTCGCGTGCTGGACAGGCTGTCCGGATCTGCCGCGCGCGCGCCCCGCCTTTTGAAGCTTTCAGACCCACACAGTGTGGGCCGCGATACGGTTGCAGAATACGGCGCGGGTCCCCTCTCCCGCACGGGAGAAGAGGCACGTCGCGCCTTGCAGGGCCGGGTGCCCCGAGCCCCGAACCAATGAAATCACCGCCGCCGCACAATCGGTCGTTGACGCCCAGCATCTGATAAGTCTTATATAAGATACGTCGCCACCCAGAAGCCGACCACCACCATCAGGAGGACCGCATGAGCAGCCACGCCGCGTCCGGCGAGGGGCACCGCAAGCCGCATCTTCTCGCCCATTCCCCCCAGGACAACGTCGCCGTCGCGGTGATCGAGGGCCTGAGCGCCAACACCGACGCCTTCGGGGTGATCACCGAGAACGACACCACCTTCGCGGTCCAGGTCCGCCACGACATCCCGATCGGCCACAAGGTGGCACTCACCGACCTGAAGGCCGGCGACACCGCCATCAAGTACGGCCAGGACATCGGCAAGGTCATCCAGGACGTCGCCAAGGGCGAGCACGTCCACGTTCACAACGTCAAGACGAAGCGCTGGTGAGGTGACGATGTTTAGGCAAGCCGCTCCGCTCGAACACGAGATCGCCAGCCCCTTCGTCGGCGGCGCCCCCGATCAACTCGCCACGAAGGCGCTCGCGACCACGCGCGCCTCGGAGACCTACACGTCCGCCACCTTCATGGGCTGGCGCCGGGAGAACGGCCGGGTCGGCGTGCGCAACCACGTCGTGCTCCTGCCGCTCGACGATCTCTCCAACGCCGCCTGCGAGGCCGTCGCCAACACCATAAAGGGCACGATGGCGCTGCCCCACGCCTACGGCCGGCTCCAGTTCGGTGAGGATCTGGACCTCCACTTCCGCACCCTGATCGGCATCGGCTCGAATCCGAACGTCGCCGCCGTCGTGGTGATCGGCATCGAGGACCAGTGGACCAACCGCGTGGTCGAGGGGATTGCCAGGACGGGCAAGCCCGTCGTCGGCTTCGGCATCGAGGGCCACGGCGACATCGCGATCGTCGCCACGGCGAGCTACCAAGCCAAGCGCTTCGTGCAATGGGCGACCGAGCTCCAGCGCGAGGAATGCCCGATCGCCGACCTGTGGGTCTCCACCAAGTGCGGCGAGTCCGACACCACCACCGGCCTCGCCTCCTGCCCCACCGTCGGCAACATGTACGACAAGCTGATCCCCCACGGGATCTACGGGGTGTTCGGCGAGACCTCGGAGATCACCGGCGCCGAGCACCTCTGCCGCGAGCGGGCGATCAGCCCGGATATCGCCGACAAATGGTACACGATGTGGAAGGCCTACCAGGACGACGTGATCGAGGCCCACAAGACCGACGACCTGTCCGACTCGCAGCCGACCAAGGGCAACATCGTGGGCGGTCTCACCACGATCGAGGAGAAGGCGCTCGGGAACCTGGAAAAGATCGGCCATGAGTGCCGGTTCATCGACGCGCTGCAGCCCGCGGAGGCGCCCGCCAAGGGGCCGGGCCTCTACTTCATGGACACGTCCTCGGCGGCGGCCGAGTGTGTCACCCTGATGGCGGCGGCCGGCTACGTGGTCCACACCTTCCCGACCGGCCAGGGCAACGTGATCGGCAACCCGATCGTCCCGGTGATCAAGATCACGGGCAATCCCCGCACCGTGCGCACCATGGGCGAGCATATCGACGTCGACGTCTCGGGTGTGCTCAGCCGCGAGATGACCATCCCGCAGGCCGGCGATGCGCTGATCGATATGGTGGTGCGCACCGCCAACGGCCGGCTCACGGCGGCCGAATCCCTCGGCCACCGGGAATTCGTGATGACGAAGCTCTACCGTAGCGCCTGACGCCGAGCCCGGCGCCCGCGCGACGGGCGCCGGACCGACAGGGGAACGAGGAGAGACCATGCCCAAGGTCGTCATCAGCGAGTTCATGGACGCGGCGGCGATCGCCGAGGACCTTGCCGGCTTCGACACCCTGTACGATCCCGGGCTGGTCGACCGGCCGGACGCGCTGGCGGCGGCGCTGGCCGGCGCCGACGCGCTGATCGTGCGCAACCGGACCCAGGTGCGCGGCGCCCTGCTGGAAGCCGCGCGGGATCTCAAGGTGGTGGGCCGCCTCGGGGTCGGGCTCGACAATATCGACGTGGCAGCCTGCCGGGAGCGGGGCATCGCGGTCTACCCGGCGACCGGCGCCAATGACGGGGCGGTGGCCGAATACGTCGTGGCCACCGCGATGCTGCTGCTGCGCGGCGCCTACGGGGCGACGGCGCGCGTCGCCGCCGGCACGTGGCCGCGCAACGCCCTGATGGGCCGCGAGATCGCCGGCCGGCACCTCGGCCTCCTCGGGTTCGGCTCGATTGCCCGGGAGACCGCCCGCCGGGCCGCGGCTCTGGGGATGAAGGTCGCGGCCCATGATCCGTTCGTCGATCCCGGGGATCCCGCCTGGAGCCCGGACCACGGCCCGGTCCGGAACCGGGATCTCGATGCCCTCATCGCCGGAAGCGACGTGCTGTCCCTGCACGTGCCGCTCACCGACGAGACCCGCGGCCTGATCGACGCGGCCGCCCTCGCCCGAATGCCGAAGGGCGCGATCCTGATCAACGCGGCGCGGGGCGGAATCGTGGACGAGGCGGCCGTCGCGGACGCGCTGCGCGCCGGCCATCTCGGCGGCGCGGCGCTGGACGTGTTCGACCGCGAGCCCCTCGACGCGCAGGCCGGCGCCGTCTTCGCCGACGTGCCGAACCTGATCCTGACGCCGCACATCGCCGGGGTGACCCAGGAGTCGAACGTGCGCGTCTCGTCCGTCACGGCGCAGGCCGTGCGCCGCCACCTGACGGAGCGCTGAGCCGATGCCGGCCCTGCCCCTGCCGGAGGCCGAGGATCTGGCCGCCCAGGCGCTGATCCGCTGCGGCACCGCCGGGGCCGCAGCGCGGAGCGTCGCCCGGGCGCTGGTCGGCGCCGAGGCGGACGGCTTGAAGGGCCACGGCCTGTCGCGGGTCGCGCCCTACGGTGCACAGGTGCGGGCCGGCAAGATCGCGGGCGATGCGGTCCCCCGGGCGGACCAGCCGCGGCCGGGCCTGCTCGCCATCGATGCCGCCCACGGCTTCGCCTACCCGGCCCTCGACCTCGCCCTGGAGGCGCTGCCCGGCCTCGCCCACAGCCAAGGAATCGCGGCGGCCGGCCTCCGCCGCTCGCACCATTGTGGCGCGGCCGGGCGGCCGGTGGAGGCCCTGGCCGAGCAGGGCTGCGTCGCGCTGCTCGTCGCCAACACGCCGGCCGCCATGGCGCCCTGGGGCGGGCGGCAGGCGGTGTTCGGCACCAACCCTCTGGCCTTCGCCTGCCCGCTGCCGGGCCGGGCGCCAATCGTGATCGACCTCGCCCTGTCGAAGGTCGCCCGGGCCAACATCGTCGGGGCGGCCAAAAACGGCGCGCCGATCCCCGAGGGGTGGGCCCTCGACGCCGAGGGGCGCCCGACCACGGATGCCAGGGCCGCCCTCGACGGCACGATGGTTCCGCTCGGCGACGCCAAGGGTACGGCGCTGGCCCTGATGGTCGAGTTGCTGGCCGCCGGGCTCGTCGGCGCGCGCTTTGCAGGGGAGGCCTCGTCGTTCCTCGACGCCGCGGGCGACCCGCCGGGCACCGGCCAGCTGATCATCGCCCTCGACGCGGCGGCGCTCAGCCCGGACGCGCCGGAGCGCTTCGCGGTGCTGGCCGCGGCGATCGAGGCGCAGGACGGGGCCCGGCTGCCGGGCAGCCGCCGGCTGGCCCTGCGTCGCCGGGCCGCCGAGGCGGGGCTCGAAGTCGCCGATGCGCTTTTGGCCGAGATCCGGGCCCTGTAAGGCGGAGCGCCCGTATTGCCCCGCTCGGCGGGCCGACGTAAGCGAGAGGAGGGCGCGGTGCTGGACACAACCTTCGACGCTCTGCCCGCAGATGGGGCTCAGCGTCGTCACACGATGGAACGGTCAGGCGAAGGGCAGGCAGGTGCGGGACGCCCCGGCGGCGTTGGCTTCCGGCCCCTGTACCGACAGGTCTACGACACGCTGCTGAAGCGCCTCGCCGACGCGGTCTGGCAGCCCGGCCAGATGCTGCCGAGCGAGGGGCAGCTCGCCGCCGAACTCGGCGTCAGCCAGGGCACGGTGCGCAAGGCCCTCGATGCGCTGACCGCCGACAGCCTGCTGGTGCGCCGCCAGGGCCGCGGCACCTTCGTGGCCGACCACGACGACAAGCAGAGCGTCTTCCGCTTCCTGAAGCTGCGCCCGGACAATGACGGGGTCGGCCTGCCGACGAGCCGTGTCACCGGGATCGCGGAGGCCGCCGCCAGCGCCGACGAGCGCGGGCGGCTCGACCTCGTGCGCACCGCCCGGGTGGTGCGGATCGAGCGCGTGCGCGCCGTCGATGCGCGGCTCTGCGTGGCCGAGACGATCAGCGTGCCCGCAGCGCTGTTCCCGGGCATCACCGTCCTCGCGTTGCCCAACACGCTCTACAGCCTGTACGCGACCCGCTATGGCATCACGATCGCGACCGCCAACGAGCGGTTGAAGGCAGTGGCTTTGGGCGCCCGCGAGGCGGAGCTGCTGCAGGCCCCGGCCGGCGCCCCCGCCCTGGAGATCGACCGTATCGCGATCGACCTGGAGGAGCGCCCGGTGGAATGGCGCCTCTCGACCTGCCTGACGCAGGAGGTCCACTACCTGTCGGTCCTGCGGTGACCGGGGCTGGCGCGCTCCCCGGAGCTACCACGCGCCCTCCCTCCCCCCTCTGCGGGGGAGGGTGGCCCGACGGGCGCTCTCTGCGTCAGCAGGGGTC